>JAJYXA010000587.1 GCA_021791235.1 Pseudomonadota bacterium | reverse complement strand
GTGGTGTATCCGGAGGGCGTCTGGTACACCTATGTGGACGAGGCCGACATCGACGAAATTTTCGAGGTCCACCTCAAGCAGGGGCGTATCGTCGAACGCTTGCAGTTGAAGTGAAACGCTACAAGCTGCGCATTCCGGTGCCGGCCGGCAAGCTGGAAACCGTGATCGACGACCCCGAGACCGACCGCCGCGGCCTGCTGCTGGTCGCCCACCCGCATCCGCTGCACGGCGGCAGCCTCGACAACAAGGTGGTGACGACGCTGGCCAAGGCGGCCAATGAAGCCGGCTGGGTCAGCGTGCGGCCGAACTTCCGCGGGGTCGGCATGAGCGACGGCACATTCGACGCCGGCGTCGGCGAGACCGAGGACCTGCTGGCGGTGGCCCGCTTCGTCGAGGCGAGCTACCCCAACCTGCCGTGGGCGCTGGCCGGCTTCTCTTTCGGCGCCTTCGTACAGCACCGCCTGCGCCAGGAACTCCATGCGCAGCGCCTGATCCTGGTCGCACCGGCGGTCACCATGTACGAGTTCGACCCGGTGCCCCCCGACACCGTGGTGATCTACGGCGATGCCGACGAGCTCATCCCGCCGGCCGCGATCCGCCTGTGGGCCGAGCAGCAGCAGCTTGCGGTGAAGGCCATCCCCGACGCCGGCCACTTTTTCCACGGCAAGCTGAAGGAACTGAAACAGGCGTTTCTGGAGGCCTGCCCATGCTGAAGGCGCACGGCCTGACGAAAAAATACGGCGACACCGAGGTGGTGCGCGGCCTCGACCTGGATGTGCAACGCGGCGAATGCTTCGGCCTCCTGGGCCCCAACGGTGCCGGCAAGACCACCACGCTGCGCTTGTTGCTCGGCCTGATCGAGCCCGACGCCGGCAGCATCGAACTCGCCGGCATCGCGGTTCCGCAGCACGCGCGCGAGGCCCGCATGAAAATCGGCGTGGTGCCGCAGATGGACAACCTCGACCCGGATTTCTCTGTACGCGAAAACCTGCTCGCCTACGGCCGTTATTTCGGCATGAGCAAGGCAGCCGTCGCCGCACGCGTGCCGGAACTGCTCGATTTCGCCGGTCTCGCCAGCAAGGCCGACGCGCAGATTTCACAATTGTCGGGCGGCATGAAAAGGCGGCTCACGCTGGCGCGCGCGCTGGTGCATGACCCCGACATCCTGTTTCTCGACGAGCCCACCACCGGTCTTGACCCGCAGGCGCGACACCTTATCTGGCAAGGCCTGCGGCGGCTCATCGGCGCCGGCAAGACCATCGTTCTGACCACGCATTTCATGGACGAGGCCGAGCGCCTCACCGACCGCCTCGCCATCCTTGACCATGGCCGCGTCGTCGCCGAAGGCGCGCCGCGTGCGTTGATCGAAACGCATATCGAACCGGCGGTGGTTGAAGTGTTCGGCGAAGGGCTGGCCGACTGGACCGGCCAACACGCGGCCGGCCTGTGCCAGCGCTTCGAAACCGTCGGCGAGACCCTGTTCTGCTACACCCGCACCCCCGACACCGTCATCGACGCGCTCAAACACGCCCCGGCCCTGCGCTACCTGCACCGACCGTCGAATCTGGAAGACGTGTTCCTCAAGCTCACTGGGAGAGATCTGCGTGATTAAGCATCTGCGACTCCCCCATCTTTCCTGGCGCTTCATCCCTGTATGGCAGCGCAACTACCTGGTGTGGAAGAAGCTCGCCATTCCGTCCATTCTCGGCAACCTGGCCGACCCCATGCTCTACATGCTCGGCCTCGGCTACGGTCTCGGCAGCCTGTTGCCGGACGTGGGCGGCATGCCCTACCTGACCTTCCTCGCCGCCGGTACGGTGGCCTACAGCACGATGAACGCCGCCACCTTCGAGGTGCTGTATTCGAGCTTCTCGCGCATGCACGTGCAGCGCACCTGGGACGCGATCCTCAATGCGCCGCTCACGCTCGACGACGTGATGCTGGGGGAGCTGACCTGGGCGGCATCCAAGAGCCTGCTGTCGGGACTGGCGATCCTCGCGGTGATCTGGGGACTGGGGTTGTACGGCAATTTCTGGATGACGCTGTGGATCATTCCGGTCGTCGCACTGGTCGGTTTCTGCTTCGGCGGCATGGGGCTGGTGATGAACGCGGTGTCGCCGAGCTACGACTTCTTTCTCTATTACTTCACGCTGGTGATCACGCCGATGGTGCTGCTGTGCGGCGTGTTCTTTCCGGTGTCGCAACTGCCCGCAGCGATACAAGGCGTTTCAGCCTGGCTGCCGCTCACCCACGCGATCGATCTGGCGCGGCCACTGGTCGTCGGCCGCATGCCTGACAACATCGTTCTGCACGTCGTCGGACTGCTGGCCTACGGCAGTCTGGGCTATGTCATTGCACTCGCGCTGACGCGGCGCCGGCTCCTCAAATAACGATTCCGTTCCCCAGTCAATTCTGACACGAAGGCGAGCCGCAGACAGTATGACGAATACGGCAAGGCGAAGCCGACAAAGTCAGGGTTGATTGGGGGATGAAATCAGACGCCGGCGGCCTGCTGGTCGGCGTGATAGCTGGAGCGCACCATCGGTCCGCAGGCCGCATGCTTGAAGCCCATCGCCAGCGCTTCCTGTTCGAACTGCGCGAAGCGCTCGGGTGTGACGAAGCGCAGCACCGGCAGATGGTGCTGCGACGGCTGCAGGTACTGGCCGAGCGTCAGCATGTCGACGTCGTGCGCGCGCAGGTCGCGCATGACCTGCAGGAT
>JAJYXA010000026.1 GCA_021791235.1 Pseudomonadota bacterium | reverse complement strand
CGGCGTACCCCGACTCTCATGACCTCAACTTCTCGAACCGCCCGGTGCGGACCCGCATGCCGGGTGGTGTGGGAGGGGTGCGGTCAGGATTGACCGTCCCCTATCCCGATGCATGCCTGAACAGAGGGTGTTGGTTCATTGATTACCTGAGGGCAGGGGAATCAGCCCAGCCGCGCGTGCTGCGCTTCCAGCTTCTGCAGCATGGCGGCGAAGTCGGCCAGCCGCGTCTGCTCCTGCTGCACGACGGCGGCCGGGGCGCGATCGACGAAGCTGGGGTTGGCGAGCTTGGTTTCGGCCTTCTTGATTTCGCCCTGGATGCGGGCGATTTCCTTGGCCAGGCGGGCGCGCTCCGCGTCCTTGTCGATGGCCACCACCAGCATCATCCGCATGTCGCCGACCAGCGCGACCGGGGCGTCGGCTTGCGGCAGCGCGGGCACGGCACCGACTTCGGAGAGTTTGCCGAGCGCGACGATGTAGGGCGCGAGCGCGTTGATCGCGGCGGCGTCGCCTTCGATTACCAGCGGCACGCGCTGGGCGGGCGACAAATTCATCTCGCCGCGCAGGGTGCGGCAGGCGTTGACCAGATCCTTCAACAGATGGATGCGCGCGACGCTGTCGGGGTGGCGCTGCGCTGCATCGATCTGCGGATAGGACGCGAGCATGATGCTGTCGCCCGTCACGCCTGCGAGCGGAGCCACCTTCTGCCACAGTTCTTCGGTGATGAAGGGAATGACGGGGTGGGCGAGGCGCAGCGTGGTTTCGAGCACGGTGGCGAGGGTGCGGCGGGTGGCGCGCTGCTGCTCGGGCGTGCCGTTGTTCAACTGCACCTTGGCGAGTTCCAGGTACCAGTCGCAGTATTCGTCCCACACGAATTCGTAGATCGCGCGCGCGGCCTGGTCGAAGCGGTAGGCGGCGAACGCCTCGCGCACTTCGCCGACGGCCTGCTGCAGGCGCGCGGCGATCCATTTGTCCGCATCCGAGAAGTCCATAGTCTGGCCGGCGTCCTGGCCGCAGTCGTGGCCTTCCAGGTTCATCAGCGCGAAGCGGGTGGCGTTCCACAGCTTGTTGCAGAAGTTGCGGTAGCCCTCGGCGCGCTGCAGGTCGAACTTGATGTCGCGGCCGTGGGTGGCGAGGCTGGCGAAGGTGAAGCGCAGGGCATCGGTGCCGTAGGCGGCGATGCCCTCGGGGAATTCGCGGCGGGTGCGTTTCTCGATGCCGGCGGCCTGCTTGGGGTTCATCAGGCCCTGGGTGCGCTTGGCGACAAGCTCGTCCACCGCGATGCCGTCGATGAGGTCGATCGGATCGAGCACGTTGCCCTTCGACTTGCTCATCTTCTGGCCTTCGGAGTCGCGTACCAGGCCGGTCACGTAGACCTCGCGGAAGGGCACCTTGCCGGTGAAGTGCAGCGACATCATCACCATGCGCGCGACCCAGAAGAAGATGATGTCGAAGCCGGTGACCAGCACCGAGGTGGGGAGGTAGCGTTCGAGTTCCGGCGTCTGCTCGGGCCAGCCCAGGGTGGAAAAAGGCCACAGCGCGGACGAGAACCAGGTATCGAGCACGTCGTTGTCCCGCGTCAGTTCGCGTCCGCCGGCCTGCTTGCGGGCTTCGGCTTCGCTGTGGGCGACGTAGAAATTGCCGTCGGCGTCGTACCAGGCGGGGATGCGGTGGCCCCACCACAGTTGGCGCGATACGCACCAGTCCTGGATGTTTTCCAGCCACTGTCGGTAGGTGGTCGTCCAGTTCTCCGGCACGAACTTCAGCTCGCCCGAATCGACTGCGGCCAATCCCTGCTTGGCCAGGCCTTCCATGCTCATGAACCACTGGTCGGTGAGCATCGGCTCGATCGCCGCGTGGGTACGGTCGCCGCGCGGGATCATCAGCTTGTGCGGCCTGGCCGAAACCAAGAGGCCTTTTTCATGCAGTTCGTCGAGCAGCTTCTGGCGCGCGTCGTAACGATCCAGCCCCTGGTATTCGGTGGGGCACAGTTCGTTCATCCTGGCGTCGAGCGTCAGCACGCTGATCGCCACCAGCTTGTGGCGCTGCCCCACCTGCCAGTCGTTGAAGTCGTGCGCCGGCGTGATCTTGACCACGCCGGTGCCGAATTCGCGGTCGACGTAGTCGTCGGCGATGACGGGGATGCTGCGCTCGGCGATCGGCAGGCGCACGTGCTTGCCGATCAGATGCGCGTAGCGCTCGTCCTCCGGATGCACGGCGACGGCGGTGTCGCCGAGCAGGGTTTCCGGGCGGGTGGTGGCGACGGTCAGGAAGCCGCTGCCGTCCTCCAGCGGGTAGTGGATTTCCCAGATGAAGCCGTCTTCCTCGCTGCTGACGACTTCGAGGTCGGACACCGCCGTACCGAGAACAGGATCCCAGTTCACCAGCCGCTTGCCGCGATAGATCAGGCCTTCGCGGTAGAGCCGCACGAAGACTTCGGTGACGGCCTTCGACAGCCCCTCGTCCATGGTGAAGCGCTCGCGGCTCCAGTCGGGGCTGGTGCCGAGACGGCGCATCTGGCGGGTGATGGTGGAGCCGGAGTGTTCCTTCCACTCCCAGACTTTTTTCAGGAATGCTTCGCGGCCGAGGTCGTGGCGGGAAATGCCCTGCGCGTCGAGCTGGCGCTCCACCACGATCTGGGTGGCGATGCCGGCGTGGTCGGTGCCCGGCTGCCACAGGGTGTTGTCGCCCGCCATGCGGTGATAGCGGGTCAGCGCGTCCA
>JAJYXA010000495.1 GCA_021791235.1 Pseudomonadota bacterium | reverse complement strand
CAAGCGGCGTCGGCGGCGGCGTCATGGTGTGGGACGCGGCGGCGGTATCGCCCTGGTAGATGGCTCTAAGGGTCTCGGCCAGCTTCACCGCGTCGGCGTTTTTCAGGTAGATGACGTGGATGTTGCCGGCGGCGCTGGTGGGCGTATCGAGCAGGGCCACGAACTGGCGCAAGCGGGCGAGCCGTGTGGGGTCGCCGATCGAGCGCGCGAGCAGGCTGTTGGAGCGCGCGTCGGCGATGACGATCAGACGCTGGCTCGGATCCGGCGCGACGCCCGGCGTCTGCCCGGTCTCGGCGAACAGGCGGTTGACGGTCTGCGCGACGTCGAGCGCCGAGGCATACTTGAGCGGGATCACGATGGGCTCGCTGCCGCTGGGCTGGTCGATCGCCTCGATGATCTTCTCCAGGCGCCGCAGGTTGCTGGCATAGTCGGTGATGACCAGGGTATTGCCGTTCTGGGAGGCGGTGACGGTATTGTTGGGGGCGATCAGCGGCCTCAGTATCGGCACCATTTGCGCCGCCGATTGGTACTTCAGCGCGAACACCTGGGTCTGGATCCGGTCGCTGTTCCCGCGCGCCTTGTCCAGCGGCCCGAGCGTCGGACTCCGGTGCAACTTGGCATCGCCCTCGGGCAGGATCTTGACGATGTTGCCGTCCTCGACCGCGGCGTAGCCCTGCAGGCGCAGCGCCGACAGGAACACCTCATAGGCCAGCGCCTTGGACACCGGTTTGGCCGAGACGATATTGATCGTGCCCTTGACGCGCGGGTCGAGCACGAAGTTCTTGCCGGTCATCTCGCTCACCGCCTTGACCACGCCGTCGATGTCGGCATTGACGAAATTGAGCGTCACCCCGTCGGGGGCCTTGGCCGCAGCCTGGGCAGACTGAGCGATCGGGGCCGAGAGAGTGAGCAAGGCGAGCAGGGCGATACGGAGAAATTCAGTACGTAAGCGGCGAGCTACCATGGACGGTTCCCTGTTCGATGTACCATCGCCAGAGGCTGGCGCATCATTTGTTGAGCGGTAGAGCGGGCGTGGCTTTTTTCTTCGGCCAGGCGAGGATTTCCCGGATGCCGTTGCGCTCCAGGATCACGTGATCGGGACGAACCTCTGCGAGCCGGATGCCGGGGGCGATGTCCTGGCCTTCGCGCACCGCCAGGTCCCGCTTGCCGTCGAGCTGCAGCACCGCGTAGCCGGCTTTGCCCGCGGATGCGGCCATCACCCCGTGCAGCTCGATGGCGATGCCCGTCGGCGCCGGCGCATTGCCGTCCCTTTGCCTGTTTCCGAACAAGCTGGCTGCCGCGGCCGATTGTGCCCCGAGTGTTCCATTCCCCGCAGCGATGCCCGGCGCGCGCGGTTCGACGCCAGGGGCGAACCATGCCCAGGTCCAGTAGGCCAGAACGAAGCCGAGCGAGAGCAGAGCGGCGACCGTCGTCAACGACACGAAGCTTGTTTGCGCGAGGCTCGATCGTTCGAATGAGATTTGCGGCATAGCTCTTTATTCGCGTGTCCCGGGCTGACGCATCGGCCGCAGCGAGCTATCGGCACGGCCACGGGTATTGCGACATAAGCGTGGCATTGTACTTTAGAATGCGATTTTGGAATCTTCTGGCCGTGAGGGGAATCGTGATCGCGTCAACATGGATGGCTCCGGCAGCGAGGCTGCGGCGACCCGGGTCGATGACCGGGCAGCGCGGTTTCACCCTGCTCGAAGTGATGGTCGTGGTCGTCATTCTGAGCATTCTGGCGGTGCTGGTGGTGCCGAAAATCCTCAGCCGTCCGGATGAGGCGAGGGTCGTCGCCGCCAAGCAGGATATCGCCAGCCTGATGCAGGCGCTCAAGCTCTATCGTCTCGACAACCACGCTTACCCGACCACCGAACAGGGCTTGCAGGCGCTGGTCTCCAAGCCGACGAGCGCGCCGATTCCGCCCAACTGGAAGAGCGGCGGCTATATCGAGCGCCTGCCGCGGGATCCCTGGGGCAACCCTTATCAATATCTGAATCCCGGTCTGCACGGGGAGATCGACGTTTTCAGTTACGGGGCGGACGGCGCTCCCGGCGGCGAGGGCAATGACGCAGACATCGGCTCCTGGGAACTCTAGTTCGCGGCGCTCGGGAAACAATCCCGGCGGCGGCCGGGGGTTCACGCTGATCGAGATGCTCGTCGTGCTGCTGATCATGGGCATACTCGTCGGTCTGGTCAGCACGGTCGTCCGGCCGGACGACCACGGCCTGTTGAAAATCGAGGCCGATCGCCTGGCGCAATTATTGACGCTGGCCGCGTCGGAGGCTCAGCTCACCGGTCATCCGTTCGCCTGGACCGCGGCCGGTTCGAGCTACCGCTTTTGGCGATACGCGGATGACACCGGCTGGTCCGAGGTGCAAAACAGCGATCTGTTGCGCCAGCGGACGCTGCCCCACGGCATGGTGATCGCCGGACTGTCGGTGGAATCGATGCGCCGGGACGGCGGTCAGGGCGGCTATCGCCTGGAGTTCTCGCCGAGCGGGGCGGCCCTCGCCTTCACCATCGACCTGTCCATGGGCCGCGAACGCTATCAGGTTGCGGGTTCCCCGATCGGGGACATCGTCGCGCGCAGCGACCGGGATCAAAGCCATGGCCCAGCCCTCTGATCGTGCCGCCCCGGCCCCACCCTTCATGGCATTGAGGCGCGCACGCACAGGCTTCACCCTGGTCGAGGTGCTAGTCGCCCTGGCCATCATCTCGATCGCGCTGATGGCGGCGTTGCGCGCCGCGGGGCAGGGCACGAGCAGCGCCGACGAACTGCGTTCGCGCCTGCTTGCCAGTTGGGTTGCGCAAGACCGACTGGCCCTGCATCGGGCGCGCGAGGACTGGCTGCCGCTGGGTATCAAGCGCGGCACGGAAACGGAGGCTGGCCTGCAGTTTTTCTGGCGCGAGGATGTCATCGCCACGCCCAATCCGGCTTTCCGCCGTGTCGATGTGCGGGTCTTTCCGAGCGTCGCGGAAGCGCATTCCCTGGCGCACCTGACCGGCTTCGTGGTGCAAGCGCTCAAATGAGCTCGTCTGCCGGCTGCCGCGGCTTCACCCTGATCGAGCTACTGGCCGCGCTTCTCGTGCTCTCGCTCCTGGCGTTGATGTCCTATCGGGGCCTCGGGGCGGTGCTCGATGCGCGCGAGCACGTAAATCAGGAGACGGAAAAATGGCAGCATGTGTCAGCCTTCTTCGCGCGCTTCGAGCGCGATGTCGATCTCGCCGAGCCGCGGCCGGTGCGCGCCGATGGCGGCGTATTGCCGGCCTGGATCGGCCGGCCGGCGCAGGCGACGGCGCCGCGCCTGGAATTCAGTCGTTTCGCCTCGATCGATGGCGACGATAAGGCGCAGCGGATCGGCTATCGGCTGAACGACAGGCAGCAGATCGAGCTTTGGCTGTGGCCGGGCCTGGATCGGGCGCCAGGGGTGGAGCCCGCGCGTTACCCGGTGCTGACCGGCGTCAGCCAGCTGGATCTGCAATACCTCGACAGCCATCTCGTCTGGCGGGATACCTGGCCCAGTTCGCCGTCCGATGCGCCGATTCCGCTGGCCGTGCGCGTGACCGTCGTGCTCACCTCGGGTGAGAAAATCGTGCGGCTGTTCGCACTCCACTCATGAGAAGCGGACAGCGCGGCGTGGCCATCGTGCTCGCCATGGGCGTGGTCGCCCTGGCGGCGATGGCAGCGACGGCGATCATGGTGTCGCAAAGCACCTGGGCGCGTCAGAGCCAACTCGAAGCTGAGCATGCCCAGGCGCAACTGCTCGTTTCCGCCGGCGTCGAATGGGTTCGCGCCATCTTGAGCGACGACAAACGCGTCAGCAGCGTCGATTATCTGGGCGAGCCCTGGGCGCTGCGCCTGCCGCCGATGCCGGTCGAGAACGGCGAGCTGGCCGGCCATATCGACGACCAGCAGGGCCTGTTCAATCTCAACAATCTGGTCACGGGCGGCAAGGAAAATCTCGCGCAGTTCGTCCATTTCCAGCGTCTGCTGGCGATCCTGGGCTTGCCCGAAAATCTCGCCGCGGCCTTGCTCGACTGGGAGGACAGCGACAGCATCGTGCAGCCGCAGGGCGGGGCGGAGGATGCCTACTATCTTTCCCGGGATCCGCCCTATCTCGCCGCCAACCGCCCGCTGATCGATACCGGCGAATTGTCCCTGGTGCGCGGTTTCGATCAGGAGGTGCGCGCTCGGCTCGCCCCCTTCGTCACCGCCTTGCCCCAATCCACGCCGGTCAATGTCAATACCGCGCCGCCTGAAGTGCTGGCGGCGGTGGTCGACGGGCTCGACCTGGACGGCGCCCGAACCCTGGTCGCGGGGCGGGAGCGCGCCTATTTCCGCGACATCGCCGATTTTGCCAGTCGCCTGCCCAAGGGCGCCAGCGTCAGCGGCAGCGATATCTCCGTGAGCAGCGATTATTTCCTGGCGAGCATGCGCGTGACCGTCGGCGATGCCCGGGCGCGCGGTCGGGCGCTGCTCTTCCGACCCGACTTCAAGTGGCCCACCATTATCTGGCGAAAATACCTATGAGCTTATTGCGCATCTATTGTTCGTCCGCCGATTCGCCGCAGCGCTGTCGCTGGGCGCTGCTCGAGGGCGGTCGCGATCCGGTTTCCGGAGAAGGCCGGCTGTCCGAGGCGCCGCG
This sequence comes from Pseudomonadota bacterium, assembly GCA_021791235.1. The sequence goes on along the minus strand of JAJYXA010000495.1, from coordinate 12,412 downwards.
CCGCGTCGATCGGGTCCAGTTGCTGATTCCCGCCGCACAGGTGCGGCTGACCCGGGTCGAACTGCCTCAAGGCGCCACCGGAGCGGCGCTCGCTTTTGCCATCGAGGAGGAGACGCTGGGGGACCCCGATGCCCAGCGGGTGACCCGGATTGGGGCGAGCGGAACGCGAGCCGTCCTCGCGGTCATGGCCAAAGAGGGCCTGCAAGCTTGGCTCGCGGCGCTCGACGCCCAAGGCTGCCGGGACTACGAGCTCTACAGCGAGATCCTGCTGTTGCCCCGGATTCCTGGCCAATGGAGCCTCGCCTGGAACGGCCGCGAGGGCTTCGTGCGCAGCGGCGAATTCGAGGGCGCGGCCACGGATTGCGGCGACCGCCGCTCACCGCCGCTGGCCTTGCGCCTGATGCTCGAGGCAGCGGCAAAGGACGGCGTTGCGCCTGAGACGATCGCCGTCTATCTGACCGAGAACGACGCGGATACGACGCCCGATCTCGCCGCATGGCAAGCGGAGTTGGGCGTCGCCCTGAAACTGGCCGGCCACTGGGATTGGCAGGCGGCACCGGCAGAAGCCGGCCTTCCCCTGGAGCGGCAACGCCGACCCTGGCGCCTGCCGCCCGGTCTGCTCGGACGCCTGCGGCCGGCAGCCTGGATCATGGGCCTGGCGCTGGCGATCCACGCCGTCTCGCTGGTCGTCGATTGGGCACGCTTGGCCGGCGAACAGCAGCACTTGCGCAGCCGCATGGTGGCACAGTTTCGCGCGGCCTTCCCGGATGCCGTCGCGGTGGTGGATCCGGCGCTGCAGATGCAGCGCAAACTCGCCGATGCGCGCCATAAGGCGGGGCTGACCGATGGCGGCGATTTCCTGCCGATGCTCGGGAGCGTGGCCGGCGCGGTCAAGGAACTGCCCGCGGGCAGCCTGCGCGTCGTTTCCTACGAGAGCGGACGGATGAGCCTGGAAGTCGCCACCGAAACGGCCGCGGTGCGCCGCCTGGTGACGCGTCTGCGCCGGGCCGGACTGAACGTCGACAGCGGCGGCGCGACCGCCGCCACGCCTTCGCGCAGCGGCACGACCGTCATCACGGTGAGGGCGTCATGAAGGCTCGACTGAAGGCGTTCTGGCAGGCGCGGGCACCGTTGGAGCGGCAGGCCATCGTGGTGCTGGGCGGAGTGATCGCGGTGCTGCTCTATCTGTGGCTGCTGCAGTCGGCGACCCTGGCGCGCCGGGATCTCACCCGCTCGGTCACCGCACTGCGTGAGCAGGCGGCTCGCCTTGACCGCGATGCGGCCGAACTGCAGCGGCTGCGTGCGCAGCCGGCAGCGGCGGCATCGACCACCGATCTGCGCAGTTTGGTGGCAGCCCAGGCGGGTGCGGCGGGGCTCTCCCAGGCGCTGCTGCATATCGAGGCGGCGGGCGCCGATCAAGTGCAGGTGGCGTTCGGCGCGGTGGCCTTCGCCGACTGGTTGAAATGGGTCGCCGCTCTGCAGGCGCTGCACGTCCGTCTCGATAGCTGCCGGATCGAGGCGATGTCCACCCCAGGTCTGGTCAGCGTGACCGCCACCCTGATCCGCTCCGGGAGGCGTTGATGCGCTGGAAGCTGCTCGCGGTCGGGCTGGCCGCCTATCTCCTGGGTCTGCTGGTCTATGCCCCGGCGACCCTGGTCGATGCCGTTCTGGGACGGGTCAGCGACGGCAGACTGCGGCTGGCCGAGGCCAGCGGTACGCTCTGGTCCGGCGCCGGACTGATCGAGATCCGCGCTTCGGGCGGCAAGGCGGGGGTGGCGAAAAGCATCGCCTGGCGCTTCCGGCCGCAATCCTTGCTGCGCGGACACCTCGATTGCGAGATCCGCCTGGATCGGAGCGATAGAGGGTTTCCGGTGGCGATCTATCCTACCCGGGTCGAACTCGCCAACGCCACCATCGCCTTCCCGGCGATGATACTGGGGCTGGCGGTGCCGAAACTGGGACCGCTCAGTCTCACCGGCGAAATCCTGATCCGCATCGCCCATCTCTCGTTCGGCCTTGGCGGCAGCAAAGGCCGCGCCACGCTGCAATGGCACGATGCCGGCTCGGCCTTGACCGCCGTTTCGCCGCTGGGCGACTACCAATTGAACATCGCCAGCGAAGCCGCCAGCGCAAAAATGCGCTTGAGCACCCTCAAGGGGCCGCTGCAAATCGACGGCGGAGGCAGCTGGCCGGCAGGCGGCAGACTTGCCTTCCAGGCCACCGCCCTCGTTCCCCGGCCCTATCAAGGCCAGCTCGAGCCGCTGCTGCGCCTGATCGCGGTCGAGCGCGGTCAGGGACGCTTCGCGCTACGGCTCAATTGAGATCGTCATCATTCGGCGACTTCCGTGATCTCGGTAATCGGTAAGGCGGCGATGTCGTTCAGTTTGTGTTCGCTGCTGCTGATGTCGGCGAGTGAGGCGACCAGGGCGAAGCTCGAAGGAACGTGAATCTCCCTGCCATCGGGGGTCTTGCGCCGCACCCCGAAGTTGATCCGCTCGCGCTCCTCGCCAGACAGCTTCCCGATCAGACTCTTGGTCGCCCAGATCGCTCCGTGGCGGGCGAAATCGGAAATCCGCGCCGCCTGATTGATGGTGTCGCCGAGTACGACGAATTCGACGCTGGTCGCAGACTGGAAGGTCCCCAGCCATTCCTGGCCCTCGGTGATGCCGGTGTTCAGATAGAGCTCGTTCAACCATTGCTTGCGAATCTGCCAGGCTTTGCTGATGGCCTGCATCTTTTGCTTGATTTCCTGGGAGCAGAGCAGGGCGTTCATCAGATAACTGCTGTCCGGCTGCGGAAAAAAGTAATAGACCATGCCATCGCCGACGTGCTTGCCGTAGGTGCCGGCATACTTGCGGAAAATCGGTCCGGTCGCCGCCCAGATCTCGTTGATGAGCTCGAAATATTCCTCCGCGGGCAGCTCCGAGCAGATCTTCACGGAACTTTGCAGATCTGCGACCAGCACCGCGAGTTGGGTCAGGACCGGTAGGCGTCGGCGTAACAGGCTGCGGATCACCTCGTCGCGACGGGCGAGAAACTCCAGCATCGATTCTGGATCGGAGCCGTCGGGCACATGGACGATGAACAAACCCTCGCGAAAATAGGACACGAAAACATTCTGGCGGCTGCCATCCTCGCGGGAGAGCGGGAAATTGATCACGGCTTCGGCGGCGGCGCCTGCCTCCTCCGCGTAGTACTGCTGCAGGGAAGAAAACTTCTGGCTGGAAATTCCCCGGCAGAGCCGGGCAAAACAGTCGGCCGAAATGCGCCCTTTGGCCAGACTGACGTAAAAGCGCAACAGTGCGGTCTCGTCTGAACCGCTCTCGCTCGTGACGATCAGCCGGAACAGACTGCGCTCCTCGCTGCTCGCCGGCAGGTCGGCAAGACCGCTGAAAACCTGGGTGCGTGCTTGATCGTTGAACCAGACCAGTTCGAAATTGTAATTGACCATATAGGCGGGATGCGCGATGTCATCGACGGTCAGGCGCAGTTCCCCGGATCTCGAGGCAGGGGAGGGGGAGAGGCTCATGCCCGCGGGAGTCTTGCCGCTGATATGCGCAACGATTTCTGCCATGCTCTTGCCTTCCCTTTTCAGTTTGTTGATCGCCGCTATCCCATCGACGGCTTCGTCGGGAAAAAATCCCAACTGGCGGGCTCCGCCGCCTAGCGATCCCGGATTCATGACCAGCGGTCTGGACAGCAATCCAAGGCTAATGTAATTATTTAAAGTTGCCCTAGATATACCTGTTTTTATTAATAATTCTTTACTGGATATCATCCCGCGCCTAGCCCGTTTTGGCTGACTGTTTATGTCCGTCCAATAAACAGACTAGACTCTTTGGACGTTTTGTCAAGCATTATTTGGACAGTCTAATCAACCAGGGCGCCGACGCATCCAGGCATAATGTCGGAATGGATCAGCAATTCATGACCGAAGCCTTGCTGCTGGCACGACAGGCGGCGGCTTGCGACGAAGTCCCGGTCGGCGCGGTGGTGGTCTGCGCGGGCAGCATTGTCGGCCGCGGTTTCAACCAGCCGATCTCCCGTCACGACCCCAGCGCACACGCCGAAATCATGGCCCTGCGCGATGCCGCGGCCCGGCTCGGCAATTACCGTCTGCCCGGCTGTAGCCTCTACGTCACCCTGGAGCCTTGCCCGATGTGCGTCGGCGCAATCTTCCATGCGCGCATCGAGCGCGTCGTGTTCGGCGCAACCGACCCCAAGACCGGGGCCGCCGGCAGCGTCGTCGATCTGTTCGCGCAAACACGTCTCAACCACCATTGCAGGGTCGAGGGCGGGGTGCTGGCCGAGGAGTGCGGCCTCCTCCTGTCGTCCTTCTTCGCGGCGCGACGGGCGAGAACGGCATTGGCTTGAACATGGATATCTTCATCAGCCTGCCCGCCCAGACCCTGGAACTCTTCGACGGCAGTTCGCTGCTCGGCCGCTACGCGGTTTCGACGGCCAGGAACGGAGCCGGCGAACAGCGCGGCAGTTTCCAGACCCCGCGCGGACGCCACCTGATCCGCGCCAAGATCGGCGCCGGTTGCCCGGAAAACAGTGTCTTCGTCGGTCGGCGGCCGACCGGCGAGCTATGGACGCCACAACTCGCGGCGCAATTTCCCCAGCGCGACTGGATGCTCACCCGCCTACTCTGGCTCTCCGGGCGAGAACCCGGCCGCAACCGACTCGGCACGGTCGATACCATGCGCCGTTACATCTATCTCCACGGCAGCCCGGACTCGGCTCAAATGGGCGTGCCCGGTTCGATCGGCTGCGTGCGCATGAGGAACCGCGACATCGTCGAGCTGTTCGATCGGGTACCGGCGTTCACGTTCGTGAATATCGGCGATTACCGGGTCGAAAGCGGTAACTGGACGACAATAATGGCGCGGGCTCAGCCGCTCAGGTTCGAGGTGTTCGTCAGGGAGCAGGGTGTGCCGCAAGCGCTGGAAATGGACGCATTCGATGCCGTCTCCCTGCACGCACTGGCGATAGATGCCGCGGGTAACGCGATCGGTACCGGGCGGCTGCTCCCGGATGGGCATATCGGGCGCATGGCGGTATTGCGCCAATGGCGCGACCAGGGCGTCGGTACCGCCCTGCTGCGCCACTTGATGGCGGCTGGCAGCCGCGCCGGCGTGCGCCGGCTGCGGCTGAATGCGCAGTCCGGCGCTGCGTCCTTCTATGCCCGCTTCGGTTTCGTCGCCGACGGCCCAGAATTCATCGAAGCCGGCATTCCCCACATCAGCATGGTAAACCCGGGCTGAAGCGGATGCGCGTGCGGCCGGCGGCTTCAGCCCCCGGCAGGTAGATCTGCTCGTCGAAGACGATGCTTCCGGCCTCCTCGAACAGCACTATGGTCGAGGAACGGGTACCGTAATTTTGCGTACGCACGAAGGCCGCCGAGAGAATACGCTCCCAATCCAGGCTGACGCCGGTTCGCGGCAAGCGGTCATCCGCGTGGATGCGCTCGTCCCTGAGCAATTCGAACAGCGCCGATTCGGCGGGTAGCAGCGCCAACGCCCGAGCCAGGTCCGATTTGCCCCGCGCCACCTTGGGCCAGGGCGTGTCGAGCAGATGGTTGCTCAGGCCGTAGATCCCCGGCGCCAGGGCTTGCGCCGGGCCGCCGCGGTTGGAGAAGTGCCACAGTCCGAGCGCCATCGTGCCGCAGATCAGGTTGAAGCCGTTATAGGCAGCTGCCTTGGGCTGCAGCGCCGCCAGGTAATCCGGCGCGCTCATCGATCCGGCCAGAAAATCGCTGACCAAGTGTCCGCGCGACGGTGCATCCGCCGACTGCCGTTCGGGATCGCGATAATTGGTCACGGCGGCGAAGCGCCCGCCCCGGGTGATGCCCATCCAGGTGCCGCCGGCGTTCAGGTCTCGACCGGCCAGTATGTCTGGCTGGTCTGCCCAGAATTGTGCCGGCAGTGTCGGCCGCTCGAAGAATTCGTCGCGATTGGCGGCGACCACCAGCGGATAATCGGGATGAGAACGCCATGCCACTAGAATCAGACACATGGCAGAACTTACCCGATTTTAGCGGTCCCATCCGTTCGTCCGGCCGCATCCGGCGATTCGATCGGCGCCAGTTCCGCCTGATAGGGTAGCGGCAAGAAGCTTAGACGGGGACCATCTGGACTGTCCAGGTGGACGTCTCCGGTCGCGTGGCAGCTGGACTGGACCACCGCCAGAGCCTCGAAACCGCCCTGCGGCGAAGGCGCGCCCAGCACGATGTTGCCGCAGGCCTGATCGCCGGTCTCGGGGGCAAACAAGGGAGCGCCCGGCGATGGCAGGGCGCCCTCGATGCGGGCGCGATACATGCGGCGCTTGATCTTGCCCAGGTACTGGGTACGGGCAACGATTTCCTGGCCGGGATAGCATCCCTTGTTGAAGCTGACGCCGCCGACCAGCTCGAAATTGACCATCTGCGGCACGAACTCCTCCTGCGTCGCCGCCGTCACGCGCGGCGTGCCGGCGGCGATTTCCAGCCAGTGCCAGGCGGCTAGGCCGGCAGGGCGGGCGAGCTGCGTCAGTTGCTGCCAGACGGTCGGCGCTTCGATTGCGGAGACGGCCAACAAGTGGCGGTCTCCGCCCAGGTCGATGGCCTGGCCCTGCCCGAAGCGTTTGAGCGTCAGCGTTGCGGCGGGTGCCGTCTCGCCCCATCCCGCGAGTCCGGCCAGCGCCGCTCGCGAGCGCGGTCCCGACAGGCCCAGCAGCACGGTCTTTTCGCTCGCGTCAGAGAGCTTGACTTTGGAGCGCAGCACGTACATCGACAGCTTCTTCAAAACCTGTGGCAGGAGGTCTGCCGAGAGGGCCAGCAGCAATCCGCCATCGTCTCGCCACATCGTGAAGCTCGCCAGGAGTCGCCCCTTGGCGTTGCACATGCCGCTGCGCCTGGCGCCATTTTCCGCCAGGCCGTTGACGTCGTTGGTCAGCAGATTGTGCAGGAAGCCCGCAGCCTCCTCGCCGCTCACCCTGATCAATCCCAGATCGGTCAGGGGGATGAGGACGGTGTCCGAGCGCGCGCTAGCCAATTCGCCGTCGGGGTCGCCGAAGTCGAGAAAACCGTTGCGTACGCCTTGCTGCGCCAGGAAGTCAGTCCAGTTCATCGCGGTTTCGTGAGGGGCTTAGGGTCGAGGGCATGCGTTATTATAGCGCCAGCGATTATCCGCACGAATCTGTCTGATGCGACTCCTCAAACGTTTGCTTTTCATCCTGTTGTCCGCCGTCCTTTTGGCGAGCGCCTGGCTGGCCTGGTTCGCATCCAAGCCATTGGCGTTACGGGAGAGCCCGCTCGACTTCGACATTCCTGCCGGCATGGGCTTGCGCGCCGCAGCCCAACATATGTCCCAGACCGGCCTGGGTTTCTCTGCCTGGCAATTCACCCTACTGGCGCGCTTGGCCGGCAAATCGGGAGAGATCAAGGCCGGCAGCTACGAGGTAAATCAGGGCCTGACGCCTTGGCTGCTACTGGGAAAACTGACCCGAGGCGACGTCACCCAGGCCGAGATCGCCCTCGTCGAAGGCAAGACCTTCAAGCAATGGCGGGATGAACTCGATGCCGATCCGGAGGTGCGCCACGACACCGAAGGGCTCAGCGGCGCAGACATCATGGCCCGGATCGGCGCCGACGAGAACTACCCGGAAGGACTGTTTTTCCCCGATACCTATCTTTTCGCAAAGAACTCCAGCGACCTGGATATTCTCAAGCGCGCCTATCTCGCCATGCAGCGACATCTCGCCGCCGAGTGGCAAAGACGCAACCCGGGTCTGCCCTACACCACGCCCTACCAGGCGCTGATCATGGCCTCGATCATCGAGAAGGAGACCGGACGCCCCTCGGACCGGCCTCAGGTCGCCGCCGTTTTTGTCAACCGCCTGCGCCTGGGGATGCCGCTGCAGACCGATCCGACGGTGATCTACGGCGCCGGAACACAGCTCCAGGGTGGGCTGCTCAAGCGTAGCCTGCAAATCGACACGCCTTACAATACCTATACGCGCGATGGTTTGCCGCCGACGCCGATTGCCATGCCCGGACTGGCATCGCTGCAGGCGGCCTTGCACCCCGCCGCCAGCCCCATGCTCTATTTCGTGGCCCGGGGCGACGGTTCCAGCCAATTCTCGCGTACCCTGGACGAACATAACCGGGCGGTCGCCAAGTACCTGAAAGGAAAATAGCCGGTGCGCGGCAAGTTCATCACCCTGGAAGGCATTGACGGCGCAGGAAAATCCACTCACCACCAATGGCTCGTGAAGCTCTTGCGTGAGCACGGCGAACAGGTGGTGGCGACGCGCGAGCCGGGCGGCACCCCGCTGGGCGAACGGCTGCGCGAACTGCTGCTGACGCAGCCCATGCATTTGGAAACCGAGGCTCTGTTGATGTTCGCTGCACGTCGCGAACACCTCGACAAGCTCATCGTGCCGGCGCTGCAGCGCGGCGACTGGGTCGTCTCGGATCGCTACACCGATGCCAGTTTCGCCTACCAGGGAGGCGGTCGCGGACTCGACCGGGGCAAGCTGGAGATCTTGGAAACCTGGGTGCAATCCGGTCTGCAGCCGGATCTGACGCTGCTTTTCGATGTCCCGGTCGAGATGGCTCGAGCGCGGCTTACAACGGCAGGAAATGCGCCAGACCGTTTCGAGCGCGAGCAACAGGCGTTTTTCGAACGGGTGCGGCAAGCCTATCTCGACAGGGCACAGCGCGAGCCCCGACGGATCGTCCGGATAGATGCCACTGGTTCGCTCGACGAAATCAGGAAATCACTTGAGAAAGTTATTTCAAGTATATGTAAATGAAAATATATGATTGGCAGATATCACTATGGGAGCAGCTTCTCTCCGAACCGGAAAAGCTGCCTCACGCGCTACTTCTGGGTGGTCCGGAGGGAGTAGGGAAGCTCGCATTTGCCCGAGCGCTGGCGGCTCGCCTGCTTTGCGAGAATGTTCCCGGCGAACCTTCGTCCTTGGCCTGCGGCAGTTGCAGTTCTTGTACCTGGCTGCTCTCGGGCAACCATCCCGACTTCCGTCTGATTCAACCCGAGGATGGCGCTGATGCCCCGGCCGGCGAGGAGGGCGCCGAAACGCCTCCAGCGAACGCTTCCGGACCCAAGCCGGGACAGGGATCGATTCGAATCGATCAGATCCGGGCGCTGGAGGATTTTGTCTTTGTCGGTAGCCATCGACACGGCAAGCGCGTGGCGCTGATCGCGCCGGCCGAACAGATCAATCCGGCAGGGGCTAATGCTCTTCTTAAAATACTTGAAGAACCTCCATCAAGTGTATATTTTATATTAGTATCATCGCAACAACGCAGACTCCTTCCGACTATCCTCAGCCGTTGCCGCAATATCGTTTTCGGTCGCCCTGAACCGAACCAGGCGGAACGCTGGCTGAGTGCTCAGGGGGTGGGCACCGGAGCGGAGTTGCTCCAACTGACCGGCGGGGCACCTTTGGTGGCTGCCGATTGGGCAGAACAGAACCGTCTGGCGTCCTATCGCGTGGTCATCGAGGCTCTCGCCGAAAATCCGCGGGATCCGGTGGCGATGGCGGTGAAATGGTTGGGCTTGCTCAAATCGGAGCAAGGCTTCGCCTTGCCGCAACTGGTCGAAGCAGTACAGAAGTGGGTATTTGATCTCTCCATGCTGAAAATTGCCGGTCGCTGCCGTTACCACGGGGCTTGGCAGAACTCCCTGGAGCGATTGGCGGACAAGGCTTCGACCACCGGACTGATGGCCTGCTACAATGACCTGCAGCGAATTCGGGCGGTGGCGAGACACCCGCTCAATACCCAACTGTTTCTCGAGGACATGGCGGCACGTTATCTGAGGGCGCTGGAAGTCGGCAGATCATGAGCGATCAGGTGTCAAGACCCGCGGGTGCCGGACGGCCGAGCGTACTTTCGCTGAACATCAATTCGAAGTCGGCACTGTATACCGCCTATATGCCCTTCCTGAAGCGCGGCGGTTTGTTTATTCCCACCACGCGGCCCTATTCGCTCGGCGACGAGATCTTCATGCTGCTCACCCTGATGGACGAACCCACCCGCTTGCCTATCGCCGGCACCGTAGTCTGGGTGACGCCGGCCGGCGCCCAGGGCAACAAGATCCAGGGCATCGGCATCCAGTTCAGCGACGACGAGAGCGGTGTCGCCGCGCGGACCAAGATCGAGACCCTGCTGGGAAGCCATCTCGGTTCCAATCGGCAGACCCACTCGCTGTGAATGCCCTGCCGATGCTGGTCGACTCGCACTGCCATCTCGATTTTCCCGAACTGGCCGGGAGAATCGATCGGATCCTTGCCGCCATGCGTACTGCCGGCGTCGGCTATGCGCTTTGCGCCGGGGTCAGCCTTGAGCGTTTTCCCGGATTGATCTCCTTGGTCGAATCCCATCCCCGTCTGTTCGCGGCGGTGGGCGTTCATCCCGACGAACGGGAGGGCGCCGAACCGGATATCGACACCCTGGTCGGCTTGGCTCGTCATCCGAAAGTGGTGGCAATCGGCGAGACCGGCCTCGACTATTTCCGGATCGAGGGCGATCTCGGATGGCAGCGGGCGCGGTTCCGTACCCATATCCGCGCAGCCAGAGAAGCCGGCAAGCCGCTGATCATTCATACCCGATCGGCCGCGGCCGACACCTTGAGGCTGATGCGCGAGGAAGAAGCGGCATTGGTCGGTGGCGTCATGCATTGTTTCACGGAAACGCTGGAGGTGGCGCAGGCCGCACTCGAGATGGGATTCCTCATCTCTTTTTCCGGTATCGTTACCTTCAAGAATGCCCAGGGGCTGAAGGACGTGGCAAGAAGACTGCCGATCGATCGAATACTGATCGAAACCGACTCACCCTATCTTGCCCCGATTCCTCATCGCGGCAAGACCAATGAACCGGCCTATGTGCTGCACGTGGCGCAGGAAATCGCTGCACTGCGCGGTATTTCCTTGGAAGAACTGGCGCTCGCTAGCACGCAGAACTTTTTCCGCCTCTTTCCGGCAGCAGCACGGGCGCATCCCAAGTAAGTATCCCCCGGCAAAGCCGGGGGGTCTCCCCTGAAGGTCTAGCGCCCGCGCTCAAGTTTCGGGAGCGGCATCCGATAAAGATGCCATGAAGCCGGAACCGACCCGAGCAACCGATCCTTCGGAAGAAGCGGAGACCGAGGGAGAAGCTCGGCCCGGACGGCTCAAGAAATGGGCACAGACGCGTTCGGCCGTTCTGCTCGCCGCCGCCATCGCTCACCTGACCAGGCTGAAACAGCGCTTAGGCGGCGATCAAGAGGATGAGCCTGGGGAACGCCATCGATTCAAAGCGGTGCCGCCGCCCCCGACACCGGCCGAGGCGCCCCCTCCGCGAAGGAAGCGTCTGCGCAAATTTTTGTCGATCCTGACTGCCCTGGTACTGGCAGGACTCCTGGGGACCGGTATCGCTTATCGACTATTCTCCAAGCTGCTCAGGGATCAGACGGCAAAAATAGCAAGCCAGAGACAGGACATCAACGCTTATCAGCTGGAAGAACAGCAACAGGCCGCCCGGATCGCCGATACCCTGCGCACGCTCGATGCCGAGCGCGCCGCCCGATTGAGCGCCGAGAGGCGCCTGGCCGACAGCGAAGCAAAACGGGCAGAGACTGCTGCGCCCAAGGCGATCGCTTCCGAAGTGCAGCCGATCAAGGGGAAAACAGGGACGGGCGACACCTCGAATACCGTTAGATCGTTCCAGTCCGGTGCGTTCAGACCGCCGACAGCCAAGCTCAGCAATTGCGATCTGGTGGCAAACGATGTGGCCGCGCTGAAAACTTGCCTGGAAAAGTTCAATCAGAAATAGACGGCGGGCAAACCGTCGCCAGAAATCCTCGCCCTCGATCCCGCAGTAGAATCCTCGACGCGCATCGAATCCAGAATTGCCCATCCGGCAAGAATCACCGCGCCAGGAAGTTTCCCTCAGAGCCGTCTAGGAAATAGGACCAATGGCCGTATTTACCCGCGTCACCGAGCAGGAACTGAGCATTTGGCTCAGCCGCTATGACCTCGGGACGCTGGTCAGAGTGTTGGACATCCCGTCAGGAACCGACAACACCAACTACTTCGTCTCGCTCGCTGCCGGAAAGTCTGGGGTCGGCGCAGCGATGAAAGAAGTGGTGCTGACCATTTTCGAACACCTGGCCGCAGAGCAGATACCGTTCTACCTGGGCTTGATGGCGCACTTTGCCAAGGCTGGATTTCCTGCACCGGTACCGATCGCAGATCGTCTGGGCAACACTCTCGGTGAACTGATGGGGAAACCGGCCGCTCTGGTGACGCGGATGCACGGCCGCTGGGTCGAAAATCCGACAGCGGCCCAGTGCGCGCAATTGGGCCAATTGCTGGGCCGCATGCATCTGAGCGGCCAAGACTATGCAGGACAGGGGAGCAATCGCCACGG
>JAJYXA010000520.1 GCA_021791235.1 Pseudomonadota bacterium | reverse complement strand
AGCCCTACGGCGCCGAGCCGTCGGGCGTGTGGTTCAACCGGATTCGCCATTACGAAATGGACGAGTATCCGAACAACAAGACGGTCAACTTCCCGATGTCGTGCATGCACTGCGAGGACGCCGACTGCGTCACCGTGTGCCCGACCGGCGCTTCGTACAAGCGCGCCGAAGACGGCATCGTGCTGATCGACCAGGACAAGTGCATGGGCTGCAACTACTGCTCGTGGGCCTGTCCGTACGGCGCACGCGAGCTCGATCGTTCAAGCGGCACGATGAAGAAGTGCACCCTGTGCGTCGACCGCATCTATGACCAGGAACTGCCGGTCGAGGAGCGCCAGCCCTCGTGCGTGCTGACCTGCCCGGCGCACGCCCGCATGTTCGGCGACTTCGACGATCCCGATTCGGCGGTGTCGCGCACCGTGCGCGAGCGCGGCGGCTTCCCGCTGATGCCCGAGCTCAACTACAACCCGACCAATCAGTACCTGCCGCCGCGCCGCAAGCCGGTGATCCCGGTCGACACCAAACCGAAAGGCGGGCTGAAGGAAAGCATCAAGCAGTTCGCCAACAAGCTGGTGCGCCGCTAAAGGCGTGCGAGAACTTACCCTTCGCCATCGCGAGTGAAACGAAGCAATCCGGATCGCTCGCAGTATCAACGGACTATGGATCGCCACGGCTCCTCGAGCCTCGCGATGACGGAATAAATCAGGAAAAACCATGCATCCCGCTTTCTCAGTCATCTTCTTCACCGTGGCATCGGGCGCCGGTTTCGGCCTGTTCTCGCTGCTCTTCATCGCCGACGTGTTCAAGCTCGGCGGCGGCTTCAATCGCGAGCAGCTGATCGTCGGCGGCCTGATGGCGCTGGGCCTGATCGTGTTCGGTCTCTTGTCGTCCACCTTCCACCTCGCCAACCCGAAAAACGCCTGGCGCGCCTTCAGCCGCTTCCGCACCTCGTGGCTGTCGCGCGAAGGCGTGTTCGCCGTGGTGTTCATGCCGCTGGCGCTGATCTATCTCGCCAGCATCTGGTTCGACGCGCCGCTGTGGCTGCGCGAAACCTTCGGCTTCCTGTCGGCCGTGCTGGCCTGGATCACCGTGTTTTCCACCGGCATGATCTACGCCTGCCTGAAAACCATCCGCCAGTGGAACACCCCGCTGGTGCCGGCCAACTACCTGGCGCTGGGCTATGCCAGCGGCAGCCTGCTGCTGCTCCTGGGCGCGGTCGTCGCGGGTCTCGACACCACGCCCTACATCGCGATGTCGGCGCTGATCGTCTCGATCGCCGCGGTGCTGAAAGCGATCTACTATTTCTGGATTCGCAGCCCCGGCCTCACGCCCACCATCAATACCGCCACGGGCCTCACCCGCGCCCAGGTCAAGCTGCTGGACACCGGCCATACCCACGGCACCTTCCTCACCCAGGAATTCGGCTTTCAGATCGCGCGCCGGAAAGCGGGCCTGCTCAAGGTCGTGGTTTTTGTGGTGGGCTTCGCGCTGCCCGGCCTGATGCTGGTGTGGGTGTTCAACCAGCATGGCGGACAAACCGCAGCCATCGTCGCGGCCTTTGCCGGCATCGTCGGTGCCGCGGTCGAGCGCTGGCTGTTTTTCGCGGAGGCCCGCCACGTGGTGAACCTGTATCACGGCGCCCGGCGCTGCTAAGCGACGCCCTGGATGCAGTAGCTCCCCGTGTGTGGACGGTCCGCCCCGGTGCGGAATTCGCGGGGCGAGTACCCAAGGGCATAAAGGCGCCCCGCAGGTTCGCGCTTTGCGTGTTTCACGCTTTACTATATATTAGAAAATTCTAATTTATCCGTGACAGGAGTGTGAGTTCTATGTTTGGACTGTCAGGTTTCAAGGAAGTCGATCCCGGCTATGTGGCCGAAATCGCCGCCAAGGGCGCGCATCTGATCGATGTGCGCACCGAGGCCGAAGTCGCGCAGGGCGTGATCGATGGCGCCATCCACATTCCGCTGCATTTGCTGCCGTTGCGTGCGTCCGATATTCCCCAGGACAAGCCCGTGGTGATCTACTGCCGATCCGGTGCCCGTTCGGCGCAGGCGTGTGCGTTCATGGCCTCGAAAGGCTACGACAACATGCACAATCTGGCCGGCGGCATCATGGCGTGGGCGCGGTCAGGCAACGCGCTCAGCCTGCCGCGCTAAGGAATGCAAACTACGGGGAATGGCCAGAGGGTCCTGTTGCGCAGCAATTTCGGTTGCAATAGGGGAGCATCTGGTTTAAGGTACCGCAGCGTTTTTTAGTACATGCCGATTTAATTGTAAGGAGAACTCAATGAACTTCGATAAAGAACTCGACGCACGTGGCCTGAACTGCCCCCTGCCCATCCTGCGCGCCAAAAAAGCCCTGGCAGAAGTCGCCAGCGGCCAGGTGCTGAAGATCCTCTCCACCGACCCGGGTTCGGTCAAGGATTTTGCCGCCTTTGCCAAGCAGACCGGCAACGAACTGCTGTCCACCGCAGAAGCGGGTGGCGAATTCACCTTCTTCATGAAGAAAAAGTAAACACCCCACCCCCAAAACCAGCGCCGTCGTTCCTGGAGCACTCAGCCAAGAACTTGCGGCGCTGTTTTTTTTGACAGCAAGAGGAGAGACCGAGCATGGATACCAAAAAAATGGCCATCATCGCCACCAAGGGCACGCTGGACTGGGCTTACCCCCCGTTCATCCTGGCCTCGACAGCGGCCGCGCTGGGCTATGAAACCCAGATTTTCTTCACCT
>JAJYXA010000232.1 GCA_021791235.1 Pseudomonadota bacterium | reverse complement strand
CGCTGGCGCTGATCCCGCTGACGCTGCTGCTGGCCGCGGTGTTTTCCTGGATGATCAACCGCCCGATCAAGCAGCTCAAGGCCTCGATCCAGCAGCTCGGCCAGGCCGACCTGCGCCCCCTGCCGACGATCAGCGGACCGCAGGACATCGTCGAGCTGGGGCGGGAGATCGACTGGCTGCGCCAGCGCCTGCAGGCGCTGGAAGAGCAGAAGCTGCGCTTCCTGCGCCATGTATCGCACGAGCTGAAAACGCCGCTGGCGTCGCTGCGCGAAGGCGTGGCGCTACTGGGCGACGAGCTCGCGGGCAGCCTCAACCCGCGCCAGCGCACGATCGTCGGCATCATGGACAGCGGCAGCCGCGACCTGCAGAAACGCATCGAGGACCTGATCCGCTATGGCGGGATGATGCACGCCGCCCCCCAGCCGCCCGCCACGCCGCAAGCGCTGGCCGATGCGCTCGCTGCCGTCCTGGCACGGCAAAGGCTGGCGCTCGACACGCGGCGCATCAAGGTCGAGACACAGTTCGCCGCCCCCTCGCTCCATGCCGATCGCGGCCAGCTGGAAACCGTGCTCGACAATCTGTTGTCCAATGCAGTCAAATTCAGTCCTGAGGATGGCCGCATCCTGGTGAAAAGCGAACCGGCCGACGGCGCGGTCGTGGTATGGATCTGCGACCAGGGCGGCGGCATCCCGGAAACCGAGCGCACCCGGATCTTCGAGCCGTTTTTCCAGGGTGCGCGCCAGCCCGCCAGCGTGGTCAAGGGCAGCGGGCTTGGCTTGTCGATCGTGCGCGAATCGCTGCTGGCTGTGGGCGGCAGCGTCGAAGTGATCGATTGCCCGCCCTGGTCGACCTGTTTCAAAATTACTTGGCCACATTAACCTGGCCCGTTTAACCTGGCGTTGCCGCAATGACTTTTAAATCTGTTCTCTTTGCCAGTCTTTTGCTGACGCTGAGTGCCTGCGTTCCCCCACCGGCGCCCAGTCAGGCGGCGGTTCCCATCAGCCGGTTTTCCGGTCTGGGTGCGCCAGCCCTCCTGAACGAACTGTCACGGGTCGCGGCGCTGTCGCCGGAGCAGCGCCGGCGCGAGCTGGCCACGCTGGACGCCGAGCGCCGCCTCGACAACACCAAACGCTTTCAGCTGGCCGCCCTGCTGGAACGCGAAGACAGCGTGGAGGCGCTGGAACGCAGCCTGAAGAATCTTGCCATGATCGACGACGTCGATGCCCGTGCGCAAACGCTGCTCGATCTGATGAAAAGATCGCTCACGGCACGCATCGCGCTGAGGCAGCAGACTGCGCGCGCGCAGGAACTGCAGGACAAGCTCGATCAGATCAAGGCGCTGGAAAAAACCCTGCAACAGCGCAGCACCCTCCCCAAATCACCATGAAGAAACCCACCATCCTGGTCGTGGACGACGACGCCGCGCTGCGCGAACTGATCATCCTGCGGCTGGAGGCCAACGGTTTCCGGGTCGAGGCAGTCGACAGCGGCGAGGCGGCCCTGGCGCAGCTGGCACTGATGCGGCCCGATGCCGTGCTGACCGACATGCAGATGGGCGGCATGGACGGCATGGCGCTGTTTCGGGCCATCCATGCGCGCGACCCGGCGCTGCCGGTGATCGTGCTGACCGCGCACGGCACCATCCCGGACGCGGTGGCCGCCACCCAGCGGGGGCTGTTCGGCTACCTGACCAAGCCCTACGACGCGCCCACGCTGGTCGACCTGCTGAAGCGCGCCACCCGCCTGACCGGCAGCAGCCCCGATGCGGGCGACGACAGCTGGCGTAGCGATATCGTCACGGCCAGTCCGGTCATGAACGTATTGCTGGCCGAGGCCCGGCTGGCCGCGCAAAGCGAGGCAGCCGTGCTGATCCAGGGCGAATCGGGCACCGGCAAGGAACTGCTGGCGCGCGCGATCCATCGGGCCAGCCCCCGCCATGCCCGGCCGTTTGTCGCGATCAACTGCGGCGCGATCCCCGCCGAGCTGCTCGAATCGGAGCTGTTCGGCCACGTGAAGGGCGCCTTCACCGGCGCGGGACGCGACCATCCCGGCCTGTTCCTCAGCGCCGACGGCGGCACCGTGTTCCTCGACGAGATCGGCGACATGCCCCCGCCCCTGCAGGTCAAGCTGCTGCGCGTGCTGCAGGAAGGCGAGGTGCGGGCGGTCGGCGCGACCGAAACGCGCACAGTCGACGTTCGCATCCTCTCAGCCACCCACCGCAACCTGGAGGAAGCCATCGTCAGCGGCGAGTTTCGCGAAGACCTGTATTACCGCCTCAACGTGGTCAACCTGGCGCTGCCGCCGCTACGCGAACGGCGCGAGGACATCCCGCTGCTGGCACAGCACTTCCTCGCCGCATTGACGGAGAAATATCAGCGCCGCATCCATGGCTTTGCGCCCGATGCACTGGACATGCTGGTGGCCGCCGACTGGCCCGGCAATATCCGCCAGCTGCACAACGTGCTGGAACAGTGCGTTGCCCTGTGCACCACCGCGACCATCCCGGCCACGCTGGTGGCGCGCGCCCTGCGCGACAAGCCCACCGAAATCCAGCCGCTGGCCGAGGCGCGCACGGCATTCGAGCGCGATTATCTCATCACCCTGCTCAAGCTCACCCGCGGCCAGGTCAGCGAAGTGGCCCGGCTGGCCGGACGCAACCGCACCGAGGTGTACCGGCTGCTGCAGCGCCACGATCTCACCCCCGCCCTGTTCAAGGATCGCGACCAAACCGAC
>JAJYXA010000524.1 GCA_021791235.1 Pseudomonadota bacterium | reverse complement strand
TTCCTGGACGCGGTATACCTTGCGCTGCGCGAACAATTCGGGGTGGCGGTTGTAGTAGTCCTGGATCTCGCCCGCCGTGGGCTGGGGCATATCCTTGAACAGGCGCTCCATGTAAGCTTCCACGAGTACCTGGCGTTGCGCCTGCTGCATCGCCAGCGCGACCTCCGGGGCTTTATCCAGCTTCGCGTCTCTGGCGGCATTGCTGACCAGATGCTGGTCAATCAGGGCTTCCAGCACCTTGCCGCGGGCCTGGGCCGATTCAGCCGCACTCATGGGCCCCAGGCGCGCGACGGCGCGGCCCAGTTCGAATTCGCCGATGGCGTCGCCCCCAACTTTGGCGGCGACGGCGTCCTGGGGGAAGTTTGCCGGCTGCTCACAGGCTGACAGCCCCATGCAGACGGCCAGGACGGCAGCGAGCGATGCGCGTTGGCTTTTCATCAACACTCCGGTATTCATCGAATGCCCCGTATGGTGCGGGATTCGACCCTATTGAGCAAGTTATGGAAGCGCGCGCCTGAATTGCGCTAAAGAAAAAAACATTCGCGCCGTAATTCAAAATACTACGTCAGGCTGAACGAATATGCCGATGGCACAAGTTGTTTATTGGCCTATATTCAGACGGTGTAGATTTCCCTTGTAGATTTCCCGGTAGGGGTTCATCCCCAGGCGCTCCTCCTCCTGCCACACCGGGTTTTTCGCGGCGCCTCAGGCGCCGCTTTTTGTTTCTTTCCTTACGTATCAATCCGGTCGGGCAGCCACAATCCGCGGACGACACCGATGCTCCGTGTCGCATGCTGGATCTCACTCCTTTGCCTACGGACGGCTGTCGAACCCCAATTTGCTATAAACCGCGCCTGAATGCCTGCTCGACCCGACTAATCCCCGAACGCCTTCACGCCAGCCGATTCACGCGCCTTCTTGAGCGCTTCTGCGGCACGGGCCTTGGCCGCTTGCCGATCATCCCCGAACGCCCGCACACCGACCGACGCACGCGCCTCCTTGAGCGCTTCGGCTGCCTTGGCCCTGGCCGCTGCCTGATTGGCAGCCTCCTGTTGTTTCGCGCGCAGCGCGTCCTGGCGCTGGCGCTCGGCCTGTTCTGCCCGTGCGGCAGCCTCCCGGCGGGCGCGTTCCTGCGCAGCCTGCTGGGCTTCTCGTTGCTGTTTTTCCTTGAGGGCCTGCTGGCGCGCCAGTTCCTCTTGCCGTTTGCGCTCGGCTTGTTGGCGCGCTTCCTCTGCCTTCTGCGCTTCAAGACGGGCACGCGCCTTCTTCAGATCCTCGCGCATCTTCGCCCCGGTCTGACGGATGCGCTCGCTTGCCGCCGTCAGGTCCTCGCCGGACACTGCAGGATTGCCCGTGCCTGCATCGGCAGCATGGGCACTGATGGGCAGGAAACCTAGCAGCGTAATGGCAGCGATATGCGGTGCGAGGTGCAGCAGCTTCATGGGAGGGTCCTCTCTAGATCAACACGATGCACAGGCGCCGGGATTGCTGTGGGTTTCGCGACTTCATCGGAATGAAGCGGAAACACGACCAAAACCGAAAACGCACCTGTCTCTAGAACGGCTAACGACCACCCATGCAAAATCTTTATGGGTAATTTCGCTTTTGCGAACTTACACCGGCACCGCCTCCTCGAACTCCAGACTGACTTGCTCGCTGGCGTCGACATCGATGGTCACCCGCCCGCCGTGCGCCAGCCTGCCGAACAGCAACTCGTCGGCCAGCGCCTTGCGGATGGTGTCCTGGATCAGGCGCGCCATCGGGCGGGCACCCATCAGCGGATCGAAGCCATGCTTGGCGAGATACGCCTTCAGGGCATCGGTAAACACCGCCTCGACCTTCTTCTCGTGCAGCTGCTCTTCCAGCTGCATCAGGAACTTGTCGACCACCTGCAGGATGACCGGCTCGGTCAGCGGCGCGAACGGGATGATCGCATCCAGCCGGTTGCGGAATTCGGGCGTGAACATGCGCTTGATCTCGCCCATTTCGTCGCCGCTTTCGCGCGAGCCGGCGAATCCGATCGTCGCCTTGTTGAGCATTTCCGCGCCGGCGTTGGTCGTCATGATCAGCACCACGTTGCGGAAATCGGCCTTGCGCCCGTTGGTGTCGGTCAGCGTGCCGTGATCCATCACCTGCAGCAGCACGTTGAAGATATCCGGGTGGGCTTTTTCGACTTCATCCAGCAAAACAACGGCATAGGGATGCTTGTTGACAGCCTCGGTCAACAAGCCGCCCTGGTCGAAACCGACATAGCCCGGCGGCGCGCCGATCAGGCGCGACACGGCGTGGCGCTCCATGTACTCGGACATGTCGAAACGGATCAGTTCGACACCCAGCACGTAGGCCAGCTGGCGCGCGACTTCGGTCTTGCCGACCCCGGTAGGCCCGGAAAACAGGAAGTTCCCGATCGGTTTCTGCGGGTTGCCGAGGCCGCTGCGCGACATCTTGATGGCCGTCGCCAGCGCGTCGATCGCCGCATTCTGGCCGTACACCACCGCCTTCAGGTCGCGATCCAGCGTCTTCAGCGAGTTCTTGTCGTCGGACGACACGGTCTTCGGCGGAATCCGGGCGATCTTGGCGATGATGTCCTCGATCTCGCGCGGGGTGATCATCCGTTTCTGCTTCGATTTCGGCAGGATGCGCTGCGCCGCGCCCGCCTCGTCGATAACGTCGATCGCCTTGTCGGGCAGATGGCGGTCGTTGATATAGCGCGCCGACAACTGCGCCGCCGTGGTCAGCGCGGCCGCCGTGTATTTGACGCCATGATGGTCTTCGAAACGCGATTTCAGGCCGCGCAGGATTTCCACGGTTTCGTTGACCGAGGGTTCCGGCACATCGACCTTCTGGAAACGCCGTGACAGGGCATGGTCCTTCTCGAAAATGCCGCGATATTCGGTATACGTGGTCGCGCCGATGCAGCGCAGATTGCCGGACGACAGCGCCGGCTTCAGCAGGTTGGAGGCATCGAGCGTGCCGCCCGACGCCGCGCCGGCGCCGATCAGCGTGTGGATCTCGTCGATGAAGAGAATCGCCTTGGGGTTGTCGGACAGCTGCTTCAGCACGCCCTTCAGCCGCTGCTCGAAATCGCCGCGGTATTTGGTGCCGGCGAGCAAGGCGCCCATGTCGAGCGCATACACCGTGCTCTGTGCCAGGATGTCCGGCACAGAGCTTTCGACGATGCGGCGCGCCAGGCCTTCGGCAATCGCGGTCTTGCCCACGCCGGCCTCGCCCACCAGCAGGGGGTTGTTCTTGCGGCGGCGGCACAGCGTCTGGATCACACGCTCCAGTTCCTGGTCACGCCCGATCAGCGGGTCGATCTTGCCAGCCAGCGCCTGGGCGTTCAGATTCTGCGCGAAGCTGTCGAGCGGTGAGGCGGCTGGCGTCTCGGCACTGGTTTCGGCGGGCTCATCCGCGCGCGGCGACGGGTCGCTCTGCGGCGTCTTGGTGATGCCGTGGGAGATGAAATTGACGATATCGAGCCGCGTCACGCCCTGCTGGGTAAGGAAATACACCGCATGCGAGTCCTTTTCCCCGAACACCGCCACCAACACGTTCGCCCCGGTCACTTCCTTCTTGCCGGACGACTGCACGTGCAGGATGGCGCGCTGGATCACGCGCTGGAATCCCAGCGTCGGCTGGGTGTCGACCTCGCCCTCGCCCGCCACCTTGGGGGTGTGTTCATCGATGAATTTGCCGAGCTGATCGCGCATCGTGTCGATATTGGCGCCGCAGGCGCGCAGCACCTCTGCTGCCGACGGGTTGTCCAGCATCGCCATCAGCAGATGCTCCACCGAAATGAATTCGTGGCGCTTCTGCCGTGCGTCCATGAAGGCCATGTGCAGTGTGACTTCGAGTTCCTGGGCAATCATCTAACTTTCCTCCATCGTACATTGCAGCGGATGCTGATGCTGCCGCGCGAAATCCACAACCTGCTCGACCTTGGTGTGAGCGATATCCCTAGGATAAACCCCGCACACGCCCACACCCTCAGTATGCACTTTGAGCATGATTTGTGTCGCCCGTTCTTGGTCGATGCCGAAAAACTTCTTGAGGACCAGCACCACGAACTCCATCGGGGTGTAGTCATCGTTCAGCAGCAGAACCTTGTACAGGGGCGGCGGCTTTACCTTCGCCGCGGTCGGTTCCAGTAGGGTAGTGCCTTCTCGCTTGGTTGCCATAGCCGGAATAAGCCTGGATTACTGGCTTTATTTTGATGTCAAAGGAGGAATTTTCAAGCCCGCTGGAAGTAGGGCCAAAACACAGGCGGGGAAAATGGCGAGGAAAACTGGCGCGCCCCCCATTCCTCACCCTCACGCCATGGCGTGGATGCCGGCATCCGCTCCCGCCGCAAGGCATGGGAATCAGTGTAACAGCTTTTGCGCCCGGCCTTCGGCGGCAGCCCGGCCGCAGGAGAGAGGTTCCGATGACGTCAGGATCTGCCATGCCGTCATTTCATTGAAGATATCTCCGGAACGAATGTACCCATCGTTCAGTTTTTCCAAAGGGATCATGCCCGCGTAACTTGGCTGTCACGGCGGCTTGCTAGATTTCACGCGTTCCCGGCGCCGGCTGACGGCGACCGGTTTCCACAAGTCCATCCTGGAGAGTCTTCATGTCAGAATCCGTTTCCCTTTCGCGCCGCCGTGCGCTCCAGATGCTGTCCGGCATGCCGATGCTGCCCCTGGCCTCGTCGCTCGCCGGCCTGCCGCTCGTTGCCGAAGCCATGCCCACGGGCTGGCCGGTGCGCTATCAGTTCGGCGCCATGCCGGCCCCGTCGCTGGCTGACCCGACGAAAATGGCCGAGACCTATGTCGCCTCGACCCTGACGAAAAGCATCGGGCGCCATGTCGAGACCTACGCACTGGGTTACGAGACCTTCTTCCTGACCGGCGACAGGGTGCCGAGCGCGGAAGGCGGCATGACGCTTGCCGGCGGTTATTACAACATCAACAACGCGCCCATCCTCGACACGACGTCGCCGGACCAGCGCCAGTTCTTCTCCGACTGCCCGGACGGCATGTCCCTGCTGACCTTGCCGAAAACGCATTCGCGGCGCCGCGGCTGCCAGCGCGTGTTCGCGGTGGTGCAGTTCGAGTATGCCACCAGGAACGTCGCCGGCGATTCGCTGTACGGCCGCCTGCCCTCGCCGATCGCGGTGCTCGCGCTGGACCAGGACGAGCGCACCGGCCAGCTGACGCTGGAAAGCTATTCGAACGTCGACACCAGCGGCGTCCATGGCCTGTGGATCACCTGCGGTGCGAGCCGTTCGCCCTGGAACACCCATCTGTCGAGCGAGGAATACGAGCCGGACGCGGTGACCATCGCCGGCAACGCGTCGTTCAAGGCCTTCAGCCAGAACCTCTACGGCGACCCGGCTGCAGCCAACCCCTACCACTACGGCCACCTGCCGGAAGTGACCGTCCACCCGAACGGCACCGGCAGCATCAAGAAGCACTACTGCATGGGCCGCATTTCGCACGAACTGGTCGAAGTGATGCCCGACGAGCGCACCGTCCTGATGGGCGACGACGCGACCAACGGCGGCCTGTTCATGTTTGTCGCCGACCGCGCCCGCGATCTCTCCGCCGGCACGCTGTACGTGGCGAAGTGGATCCAGAAGACCGCAGCGAACGGCGGCTCGGCCGACATCGAATGGATCCGCCTTGGGCATGCCACCAGCGACGAGATCAAGGCGCTGGCCGACACCCAGACCGCCGCCGACATCGTCGACGTCAAGACCAGCGATCCGTCCGATCCCGCCTACACGAAAATCCCGTTCGGCGGCAAAACCCAGTGGGTCAAGTTCGTCGCCGGCCAGGAGAAGGCCGCCGCCTTCCTCGAAACCCACCGCTACGCGGCCTACAAGGGCGGCAGCCTCGGCTTCACCAAGATGGAAGGCACGACGGTCAACGTCCGCGACAAGATCGCCTACTCCGCGATCAGCTACGTGCAGGCTGCCATGACGAACGGCTCCGGCGGCATCTCAATCCAGGGCCCCCTGGCCGGCATGGTCTACGCGTGGAAGCTCGATGGCGGCCAGTCCGACGACACCGGTGCCCGCATTCACAGCCAATGGGTGCCCACCAGCGGTTCCCCGCTGCTGATCGGCGAAGACCTCGCGAGCCCGGATGCGCTGGGCAACCTGTCCAACGCCGACAAGATCGCGAACCCGGACAACCTGAAGTTCTCGGAAGCGATGCGCACGCTCTTCATCGGCGAGGACAGCGGCCGCCACGTCAACAACTTCCTGTGGGCCTACAACGTCGACACCGGCACGCTGTCGCGCATCCTGTCCTGCCCGGCCGGCGCCGAATCGACCGGCCTGCATGCCGTCGACGACGTCAACGGCTTCAGCTACATCATGAGCAACTTCCAGCACCCGGGCGACTGGGAATCGCCGCTGCACGACAAGGTGAAAGCCGTTCTCGACCCGCTCGAAGCCGCCAACTACAACGGCAAGTTCAGCGCCGCGGTGGGTTACCTGACGATTGCCGGCCGCGTCAAGGACGACTGAGCCCGGTAGGCGTGCCCGGGGCCTCTCGGGCACTGAGCTTGAAAATGATTCGGGGCATCCTTGATGGATGCCCCGAATCATTTACCGCCGCGTGTTTTTGGACAGGCCAGGCCGCCTGGCCTGGGACTCAGCCGCCCGGCGGCCTGATCAGTTTCTGGTCATCCAGCTTGTCCCGGTATTCCTCCATCAGGTTTTCCGTTTCCACCTTCCTGATGCCGGAAAACGGCTCTTTTTCGACCAGGATCTCGCCACAGGTCTTGTGCTCGAAGCGATCCATCAACGACCGGCCCACCTCGTAGAGCGCCAGATTCTTGCGCTCGCAGGACGCGATGTCGCGCTCATTGCTCGCCTTGACGGTTTCCAGATTGCGTTTCGCTGCCTCGGTCTGCTGCAGGGTCTGGGTGGTTTCGGCCAGGGTCTTCCGCGTTTCGGCCAGCTGCTGCGCCGTGGTGGCCAATATTTCCTTGACCTGGGCCAGCTCGCCGGTCACGGCCGTAAGCTGCTGTTTGCTGGTGCCCAGCCCGTGCTGCAGGCTGGCCACCTTGCCGGCCTCGGCCTTCGACGACGCCTGGGCCTTCTCCAGATCTGCGGCCAGTCGGGCCTTTTCCTGCTCCGCGGCGGCCAGATCCCCCTGGGCCTGGGACAGCTGCTGCTGTACCCGCCGCAAGGCCTCGCGTTCGCGGCTGGCCTTCTTGTCGGACGCCTCGGCGTGCGGGGCCGCGACGGCCATGCACATCAGGAGCGCCAGCGACAATGCAGCAAGCCGGGCCGGCAACGTGCCGGGGCTCGCAGGATCCGTGATTCGATGTGTGTGCTTCATAGAATGGTTCCTAACGAGGAAAGACAGGCCCGGGGACGCGTCCCTCAGAACGAGGAGCCGCCGCGCGCGCCCAGCATGGCGGCGATGTCGTGATGGGCGCCCGCCCAGAACAGCGGCCGGTTGCCATTGCGGTCCATCAGATTGGGATCCACACCGGCTTCCAGCATCATGGTCACGATATCCATATAGCCCCCCTGCACCGCGATCCCCAGGCTCACGCGCCCTTCCCGGTTCCAGATCGTCATGTCGGGGTGGTACGCCAGCAGCTCGCGCACCACGCCGGTCCGATGCATGAGAGTGGCCGCGATGATAGGCGTGTTGCCATCGCTGCTTTTCCGGTCGACGTCGGCGCCGGCCTTGAGCAATGCCTGGACGATGCGGGTGTACCCGCGCAGCGCGGCCATGCCCAGCGGCGTGAATCCCTGCCCCTTCAGATCGGGGTCGGCGCCCGCGTCCAGCAGCGCACGCGTCATCTCGAAATTACCGTGCAGCACCGCATGCATGAGCGCGTTGTCGCCCCACTCGTCGGCCCGGGCATTGGGGTTGACGCCGCGTTTCAGCAGCACGTCCACCTGCTTGAGGTCGTTGCGCGCCGCGGCAGCGATCAGCTCGCTTTGCGGGCCTTCGGCATAGACCGGATCGCGATCATTGCCCGTATCCTTGATCCGCGCGAACACGAGCGGGTCGTAACGCGGCCGCGCCTCGGGCGCGACCGGTTTGGGCTCCGGCAGCAGCCAGTCGTCGCGCTCCATGTCGAACGCCAGGCATGGTCCGCTGACCAGCAGCAGCGCCAGCAGCCACTTAGAACTTCGCATTGAAATCCACCTGCAGCACATCCACGGCGAACGGCAGGCCGTCGATCGCGTCGGCCGACAGCCACCTGGCGGTCAGCCAGGTATTACGGTCCATGCCGTACGAACCGCCGATGAAGAAGCCCTTGCTGTTGGTGCCGCCGAGGCGGAAATCGGAATCGGCGAAGGCATCCAGCACCGCATCGCGTTCCAGGTGCCGGTAACCGAGGAAGGCCTGCCAGTCGCCCCGGTTGTGCATCGCCGGCCAGCCCACCGTGACCTTGGTCTGCCAGCCCAGCGTGCGGGCTGCCTGCGGCGTCCCCAGCAGGCTGTCGACCCGGGCCTTGTCGTAGCCGATGTTTTTCACCACGTCGCCGTCCAGGATCACGTGGATGGGATCGAAGTGCGCCAGGTCCAGCGTGGCGGTCAGGTTGACCAGCGAATAATCGGCCGCCAGTCCGTACACGTTCGAATAATCCGATGAATAGGGGGCCACGAGAAATCGCGTGTTCCCCTTCTGGTGCGCTTTCAGAACGGAACCGGCATAGTTGTATTGCGTGCCGACGGCAAGTGGATCGTAGACGGCAGCGATGTTCCGGTAGTCGTAGTAGGCCAGGCCAAAACGCCAACGCGTATCGCCGTCCATCTTCCAGTCCAGGCCGGCCTGCGCGGCAAGCAGCCACTTGTCCCTCGCCAGGTTGACTGTTGATGTTTCCACTTCCTGCAGCGGGAAAGCGCCCAGCGTGAAGAACGGCTTGCCGCTGCGGTCGCTGCGCGCCCATGGCGTGAACGTGGCCGCGAGGCCGTCGAAATTGAGGTTGTCGCTCCACACCAGATCGGTGCTGAAGAAGGGATTCGGGATGCGGCCGCCCGAAACAGACAGCCAGTCCCACGGCTGGACCTTGGCATAGGCCCGATCCAGCACCAGCGTGTACTTGTTGAAATCGTTGCCCAGCGTCTGGTTGGTGGAATATGGCTCGGTGGTGTTGCCGGTGGAGAGGCGGAACCCGGTTGAAACATAGTCCGTGATTTTTGCCGTCAGCCCCAGGCGCGCCCGCACCCGCAAACGCTGGCGGTCCGTCTGGGTGTTGATCGGGTCATAAGGATCGATCGTGCCAAGCCCATAGGGATCGAAAAGGAAATCGGTACCGGGCGCATTGCCGCTGGCGAACAAGTCGTCCTGGTAGCGCAAGCGGATATCGCCATCCCACTTCAGCCGCCCCACCCACTCCGGCACCGCATTGACGTCGCCCCACTGCTCGGTCTTGGCCTGCGCCACCACTTCCTGGCGGATCTGCTCGCTGATTTCGCGCTTCACCACCTCGGGGATGTAGGGCACGCGCACCACGCCAGGCGCCGTTTCGGCCTTGGCGCTGGCTTCGGCCGCTTCCTGGCCTTTTTTCTCGGCCTGCCTGACGAGGTCCTGCGCCGCCTCGGCGCTCAGCACGCCCTTCTTCACCAACGCGTCCACCAGGGCGAGCGTCGTCGCACGCAGGGTCTCGAGGTCCTGGCGTTCGCTGCCGGCGTGCGCGGGCACTGCAAACGCCAGGCTCAGCGCCATGACCAGGGGCTTGATGTAATGAGTTTTCATGATGAATTGATTGAGTGGAATCGGGGTGGTCATAAAATCGGAATGTCAGCGCGACACCACGCGCAGCCGCACCGGCTGCGGGATGTCGGCCGGCAAGGGATCGCGCAGGCTCACCTGCAGGATTTCCTGGCGCAGCGCTTCGTCCAGCTCGCTGTCGCCCGTGCCCTTGTCGATCTGCACCCGGCTGACGGCGCCCGACGGGCTGAACCAGATCTGCGCCACCACCCGGTAATCCTTGCCCTGCAGGCGCTTGGCGCGTCTCAGTTCGTCCTCCAGCTGGCGCGAAATCATGTTCGAATACCAGCTGCGCCGTTCGTCCCGGTCGCCGCCACCGCCGATGCCGATCCCGCTGCCCGCAGCCAGGTCGGTCGCCATCCCGCCCGCCGGTCCGTCGGGGATGCCGCCGGGCGGCGGAGGCGGCGCCTCGGGCTGGGGCGGCTGCGGCTGGTCGAGCTTGACCTCTTCCTTCGGCTTGTCGATCTTCTGCGGCTCCGGCGGCTTTTCCTCAGGCGGCTTGGGCGGCGGCGGCCGGACCAGGGAAATGGTCTGGATCTTCGGCCGCTCCGGCTCGCCCGAATCCTGGATGAAGTGCATCACCCCCCAGATCACGGCCCCCGTGAACAGCGCCATGAACAGCAGGCCGCCGATGAGCGGCAGTCGGCTGCGCAGGGATCGCTTGTGATCTGGCATCGTTACTTCGGCTGCTTGGCCGTCACCAGACCGAGCTGGGTGATGTCGAGGCGGCCGCACAGATCCATCACCTCGACCACTTTTTCATAGGCGATCTTCGAGTCGCCCTTGATCACCACCGGCAGGTCTGGGGTGATCGCCTTGAAGCTCTTCAGGCGGCTCTCCAGCTCGGCCATGCTGACGGGATAGGTGTCCAGGTAGATCTGCCCGTTGGCATCGATGGTGACCGACTTGGTCTTGGGCTTGGCGAGGCTCGGCGTGTTGCTGGCCTTGGGCAGGTTGACCTTGATGCCCTGCACCGAAGCGGTCGTCATGATGATGAAGATGACCAGCAGCACATACGCCAGGTCCAGCATCGGCGTGATGTTGATGTCGTCGAACGGTTCGTTGTCTTCGCGGATCTCGGCCATGTCCGTCCCCTATCGGCTGTAGGTTTCAGCGATGCGGGCGATGTATTCGTCGACGAACACGTGCATGTCGGCGCTGATCGACTTGATGCGCGAGCCGAGGTAGTTGTAGCCGAACAGCGCCGGGATCGCGACCGCCAGGCCGGCCACGGTGGCGACCAGCGCGGCGGCGATGCCGGGCGCGATGGCCGCGACGTTGACGTCGCCGGTGGCGGCGATCGCGGCGAAGGTGATCATCACCCCCACCACGGTGCCGAGCAGGCCGAGGAACGGTCCGCCGGAAATCGCGATGGTGAGCAGCACCATCAGGCTGTTGAGCTTCTGGTTCTCGCGCACCACCGTGGCGTCGAGGCTGGCCTTCACCACGTCGAGCGCCTGCGGCGACAGGATCACGCTGCTGCGGCTGCCCATGCGGTGCTTCACCTGCTGGATACCGGCGTGATAGATGCGGTAGAGGGTCGAATGCTGATGATGATCGTGGTGGCCGAACAGGATCTCCGCCATGACGCTGCCGTTCAGGTCGGCGTCCGCGGGATCGTCGGCGGCATCCAGCTTGGCCGTGTCCTGCGCCTTCAGGTCGTGGAACGCGTCCAGGAAGTCCTTGTTCGCTTTCGAAATACGGGTCACCAGCATGGCCTTGGCGGCCATCACCAGAATGCTGATGCCCAGCATTACCATCAGCACGGCAATCACCACCCAGCCGTCCAGGGTCACACTCTTCAGGATCACGCCGAAGTAGGACGCATCGCCGCCGCCGTCCTCGCTCTCCTCCTCGCCCGCCTGCACCACCTTGTCGCTGTCCGGCCCCTGCGTCATCGCGGCCAGGCGCAGCCAGTCCGCGCCACGCGCGACGCTGGACAGCTCCAGCTCGTCGGCTTCGCCCTTGAAGCCCGAGCCGACTTTCAGGTCCAGCGCAGCATCCGGGGCGGCTGCCGCCTCCTCGCCGACCATCGCGCCGTTGAGATACACGTTGAGCTTGCCGCTTCCCAGCGTCACCGCCAGCAGGCTCCAGCCGGTTGCCGGCACTTCCGGCCCTGCCACCGTCACGCCTCCCGAGCGGGCCACCAGCTTGCCGCCTTCCAGCGCCAGCGTCAGCGTTTGCCCGGCGCGCAGCAGCTCGGCGGTCTGGCCGGCGGTTTCCGGCTTGACCCAGAGCGAAACCGTCATCCCGGTCGCCGCGCCATAAACGAGTTTCGGCGCCGCGGGAATATCCAGCGATTGCGTGCCGTCGAACTTGACGCCCGCGCCGATCACGCCGCCCGGCGTGCGCGTGCCGGTGAAGCTGCCGGAGGGGATGGCCGTGGCCGTGCTGTCCTGCGGCGCGCCGCTGGCTTCCGCGTAATGCTGGACCAGAACGAAACCGGGCGCATAGACGGCCTTGCCGTCGCTCACCGCCGTCGCGTCTTCATTGCCGGAATACAGCCAGATCTGCTGCTTGTCCTTGCCGCCTTCCAGCTTGGGCACCTGCACCCAGATCAGGGCCTGCTCGGCCGTGCTGTCGAACTTCTCGATCTGGAAACTCAGCGGCGTCTTGTCGTCACCCGCCACGAAGCGCAGATCGGAACCGTCGATATTCGCGCCCGTGAAGTCGAAATTGCCCGTGTGCAAGCGGATCAGCACCGGCACGCTGGCCTGGGTTTCCTTCACCCCGGCACCCGAATCGGCGGTATTGAGGATGAACGCCCGACGGGCGGTCCAGTCGCTGTTCCACCACGCATGGGCCGGGGCGGCCGCCAACATCAACAGCAGGGGCAACAGGAATCTGATCATGGCGGCGGGATTCGCGGGATTAACAAAGCCTTCGAGTGTGCAGCCGGACTGTTGCCTGGTCATGAAAACAGACCCCTCGAGCATGAGCCGAACGGCTTATACCCGCCCGGGCTGCCGGGGTGGGACGGTATCAACCGCCGCCGTCTTTCTGCTTGCGTACGACATCAATTCCATTTCCAGACCCGGCGGATTCACCACCAAAATCCAGCACCTCCACGCTGACGAATGCAGGTCGGAACGACTTGAAGTCTGTCTTCGCGGACGCCAAAGCGTCGGTGGCTTGCGCTACGGCATCCACGGCCTTGTTGGCATCCGCGGCAGTATTATCGGCAACCGGCGCTGGCGTGCCTGCCGAAGACGAAGGAACGCCGACGGAACCTCCATCTGCCGAGATGTTGCCGTCGTTCTTGATCACTGGACCGTCTACTCGTATTTTTCCGTTGGAAAACACGCCGGCCTCGCCGGCGTCGATGATTCCCGTCGGCGCGATCAGATAAACGTCGCCTGGATCAGGCTGCTGCAGGGGGCCGAAGCCGTCCGGATCGTAGCTCACGGTACGGATGCCGCTGCCGCTGACATCCAGCGGCGGCAGCAACAGCAGCTTGCCGGTCGGCGTGCCGTCGGCTTTCAGTTCGGCAACCAGTCTGGGCGGCGAACTGGTACGCGCGGAACGGGAGCCACGGCCGGCATCCAGCGTGCTGCCTTCGCCGCTGGTGTAGAGCAGGATATCGCCGCCCTGGAAGGTCGCCACCTTGGACAGGTTCACGTTCATGTCGCCGCTCAGATAGGCGTTGATCTCCCCACCGGCAGTCGTATAGATGCCGATGTTGCGCCCGCTGTTGGCGGTGGGCAGGCCGACCTTGATGTCGCCGTTGGGCGCAAGCAGGTTGATGCCACCGCCCGAGCCACCGGGATTGGAACTGCTGCTGATCCGCGCGTTGTACAGGGTGATGTCGCCCTGGTGCGGCTGGCCATCCTTGAACAGCGCGGCAATCGCGTTGTTGGCGGCGGTAAGCGCGCCATTGTAGGCATCGGTCAGTTGACCAACCGTTGTTTTGCCACTCGCGCCGGACAGCATTTCATACACAGGTACGCTGCCTGCCTGGACGTGCCCCGCGAACACCAGGTCGATTGCCTCGTTCGTGGCCTTGATCACCGCTTCGGCATTGGCGATGGCAGCCTCATCCGATACCGAATGACTCTTGACCTGATTGAGCAAACCACTGAGTTCGCCGACGCTGCGCAGCACGCTGAACAGGCCACTCACTTGCTCCGTGCCGAGCGAGCCGGCATCGATCCCCGACAGGAGGGTCAAGGTGGCGGCATCCGCGGTCGGCAGGCTGATGTTGCCTGTATTGCCGATGGCATCGATGCGCGTTACATCGTTCAAGCCGTTGATATCGCCCTGGGTAAATTTAGCGGTGCTCACCGCACCCAGGTTGATATCCCGGCCGGCCTCGACCAGGAGATTCCCCGGCCCGGCGATCTGGAGATGGGGCATGGCCCCCCATTGGCTGCCGTTGCTCAGGACATTGGAATAGAACAGGTCCCGGCCCGCTGCCACCTGGCTGACATCATCGGCGCCGAGGTTCTGCAGATCGAGCTGCACGTTGCCGATATCCTGTCCGGCAGCCACGACCGCCTGTTGCGGGAAATAGAACCCGGCATTGCTGACGCTTCCCGTATCCGCCACCACCGCATAGCGGTAGCCGTCCAGGGTGGAGGGCGTCACCATCTTCGCGTCCGAGGCGATCGGGGAATTGAAGGTGTAGCTCTTGCTGGCCGGATAATCACTCAGGGCCAAGGTCTGATCGCCTGCCGTGGTCAGGTTGCCGGGCAGCCAATCGCTTTGCTTCAACACCAGATCGTGTACGGCGTCCCCGGCCAGCAGGTGGAACTGGCCATTGCGGTCGGGGAACTGGTAAAAGCTCAGGTCAATATTGGCCAGGTTAGCCGTCACCGATTTTTCCGCGCCGTTGTCGAAATAATGCGTGCCGCCACTGACGTCGCCCTCCATCGCCACGGCAGAGAAACGGGGCGGCAGCACGTCGTTGGCCTTCTGCACGGAAGCGTTCGATTCCGCACCCAGCAGCGCCAGATCTCCCCCCACCGATTTCACGGCCAGGCTGTCTTCCGGCGCATAGCTGAAGAAGAAGCCGGGGAGCGCCCGGTATCCCGGCGTGGCATTGGTGATCGAGGTTCCTGCGTTCTTTGCGACCGCCACTACGGTGGGGTTGGCCACGCTGCCGAGGATCACGCTGCCCAGGGCTTCCACCTTGACCTGGGTTCCCTGAAGGGCCGGATCGTCGCTCCATCCCATCAGCCAGAAGGCCGGGGCGGTGGCGATGTCCGCGACACCGCCGGAACCGCCGATGTCGCCGCCGGCCACCAGCTTGGCCGTGCCGCGCCCCATCAGGTACTGGCCGCCGAGCAGGTCGCCGCCCGCGTCGATGCGCACGTCACCCCCCCCGTAAACCGCGCTTTCGCTGGGGATGCTGTTTCGGTTGTTCACGGTCACCGGGCTGGCCGTGGTCGCTGCCGAGCGCGACGTCGCGGAGGCGATGGAAACGTTGCTGACGGTATTCCCCGCAGCGATCGCGATGTCGCCGCCGCCCAGGGTCGCGATGCCCTCGATGCCCTTGGTTTTTGCCGTGGTGTTGCCGAGCCGGTCCACCCACCAGTAGGCAGGCAGGTAGGCGAAGCCGCGTGTGGAACTCAGCGGAGAAGTCAGCGTAGCGCCAGGCGTGCCCGTGGTGCGCCGCAGCCAGTCATTGACGTCCGCATAGCTGCCACTGCCGGTAACATTGCGCCTGGCGCTGATGGCGATGCTGCCGCCGTCGACGAAGTTGACCCCGGCTGCGGGTGCGGCCCATTTAAGTCCCGTAGCTGCCAGGATGGGAAGCGCCACTGCGCGCCCGGTGGTGTACACCACCGATGCCGGGCTGGCAGCGCTGAAATCGCGGCCGGCGGCGATCTGGATGTCGCCGGTGCTGGTGCTCAGCTTGCCGCTGCTGCCCAGCGTCACGTCGCCCTGGGCCGTCGAGGCCGTCACCGCCAGCGCATCGGCAGAGGCCGTATCCGCGCCAGCCGCCAGTTGCAGGCTCCAGCCCCAGTCGGGCGGGAGGGCACTTTCATTGGGCAGGCCCAGCCTGGCGTCGACCGCCAGGTTGCCGGCGGCACGCAAAGCCAGCCGGCCCGCAGTCTGGTTGGTGCCGGTGCGCAGCCAGCTGGCATTCGTCAGGTCCCAGTTGGCATCGACGGTCATGTCGCCAGCGCTGACCAACTCCACGCCGGCGCGCACTTTCAGGCTAGCGCTGGCGACGTCGGAACCGCCAGCCTGCAGTGTGGAGAGCGCCGCGTCATGCATGCCGTCTGCGGCGTTCATGAAGGTGTCGTAGTCGGTGTAGACGACGCTCGAGGTCGACGCGGCGGTGGAGGTCGCCGTGATTCCGCTGTAGCGCTTGTAGCCTTCGAGGATGACTGTGCCGGCCTGGGGCACCTGTCCGCCGGGCACGTTGACCGTGCCGCCGGCCACTTTCACCTGGCCGGCCAAGGCGGCCTGCAGGCCGCTGCCGTTCGCCGTCCTGGGCGCGGAGAACACGACTTCGCCGCCGCTGGACTTGCCTGCCGCGGCGGCGGACACGTCGATCAGCGCGCCGCTATCGAAATCGAGCTGGCCATTGCGGGCATACAGGGCAACCTGGCCGCCGTCGGAATAGGCGGCGTCGGCCGCGGTGTCGGTGGAAGTGCCGTTGGCCAGGATGCGGCTGCTGCCATACAGATGGATGCCCTGGCCGGCGTCGAGTTCAACCTGGCCACCGCCCGTGGCGCCGGAGGCGTCGAGACTGCCTTTCACATTGATGGCGCCGGCATCGGCCACCAACTGGATATTTTTTGCGTTCACGCTGTCCGCAGCCGCGACGTTCACATCGCCGGTGCGCGCCCGCAGGGTGCGGCCCTGGCCGAAACCGCCGCTTTCCAGCGCCGTGTTGAGCGCGGAGAAATTGGCCAGGCTGGCGGCGTCGATATCCGCGCTGCCGGACTGCTGGCCCGGGGCCGCGCCGGCCGCCAGGGTGCCGTCCAGCGCCACCGTGCCGTTCGCCACCGCAACCGTCAGCACCCCCGCGTCGCCGCCCGCCGCCCCACCGCGCAGATCGATGCTCGAACCGGACTGGGCATCGACCGAGCCGTGCTCGCTGGACAGCGTGAGGCGCCCGGCCGAGGCCGATTCGGTGATGTTGGCCATGCCCTGGGCAAACGTCTTTTCGTAGGATGACAGATCGATGCTGGAACCGTTCTCCAGCGTGATGCCGTCGCCGGCTGCCGCGCCATGGGCGGCGAGCGCCAGGCGGCCGGATTGCAGAACGATGTTGCCGCCGAAATCCACCGAACGGCCATCGATCTGCAACTTCCCGCCCGGCTGGGGTGTATCGGCGAAGGCCGGACCGGTCGCGGCCTGGGTGACCGTGACCGCATGCCAGGTTTGCTGGCCGGCGTCGTAGGCCTGGATCTGCTGGTCGGCCAGCCG
>JAJYXA010000597.1 GCA_021791235.1 Pseudomonadota bacterium | reverse complement strand
CGACAACGTTTTCCAGCCGGCCGAAGCGCAGGCGAAAACGTTCCGGCAAATGCATCCCGTCCGCCGTGCGTATGCGCCAGCGCGGCAAGCGCTCCAAGGATATCGCGCCCTGTTTTAAGGCCTCGGCCGGAATGATGTAGGTGGCATCGTCAATGACGATGTAAAAATCGATCGGGTAACGCACCGGATCGTCGTAGCGCTTGCCGATCTCGATTTTCAGCATCCCGTCATCGAACTCGTAGCGCGGATTGTCGCTGTCGAAGCGGAAATGCCGGTTGAACGGCATCGCCTGATGGAACTGGTACAGGACGCGGTCTTCGTCGCTGAAGGCATTGATCTCCTGCACGATGTCAATGAAATACTGGATGAGCACGGCTTCCGCATAGGCTTCGCTGTACGGCTGCCGGAACGAATCCAGGTAATAGCCGACAAAGGACTCCAGCAGCTCCATCCCGACAGGGGAAATCCCCAGGGTCAACGAGCAGTGCTGGAACACGCAACGGATGCGGATTCCCCCTTCATCCACTTCGAAGTAGCTGTCCCGGTTCACCCAGGCCAGATGATGGATGCGCAGAACGCGGTAGACCTCGGCCACCACCTTGTCCATCGCGGTCTTTTTATTTAGCGCCAGGTATTTTTTCCAGCTCGGCAAGCCCTCGATTTCGGGATGGGCGAGAGTAAGCGCGCCTTCCAGCGCGGCAAAGGCCATTTCGATGGAAAAACTGCCGCGCTGACGCTTCGCGTCACTTTCGGAATCCTGCGCGTAGGGCAGCTTTTTCTTCGTACTGTAGAGTTCGAGCTGGCGGTATTCGGGCGCATGCCGGTCTCTGGCATGCGCCGAATATTCCAATGCCATATCGCTGATTTCCGACACTACCGCACCCCATTCGCTCTTGCTGAACGCGGCCGGCCCGAACGGACCGGCTCGCCTGACACCACCGGCTTACCACGTATTAAGAATCCACTCGCGATCCTTGGTGTATTCCATGTGCGCGAACATCGCATTGGCCGTCATTTCGGCCAACTCCATCGCGCCCTTGTAGCCAATGGTGGGCTTGCGGTAGAGCCCGGCGCGGTCAAACGTCGGGAAGCCCACGCGCACCATCGGGATGTTGGCGTCGATGGCGATGTAGCGTCCCTTGGAGTGCCCCATGATGAGATCGAGTTTGATCTCGCCCTTCTTAATGCGGCGCTCAAGGTCCCACAGGTCAGCGTTGTGCACGATCTCCATGTCGAAATGGACCGAGTTCTTGAGTTCCTCGATGCGCGGATCCTTCTTGTACTTGCTGCCTTGGTCGTCGCCGATCAACAGCAGCACGGGCTCCAGTTCCACTTCCAGGCAGAACTGCGCCAATCCCAGCACGAGGTCGGCATGGCCGAAGATCGCGACCTTCTTGTTGGCGAAGAACATGTGCGCCAAGTCCGCCATCGCGTCCAGCGCGATGCCGCGCTCGCGCACCAGGCTGTCCGGGATCGGCTTGCCCGTGATCTCGCTGATCTTGCGCAGCATGTCGTCGGTATTCTTGATGCCGTAGGGTGTGTTGATCTGGTGGTTGGGCACGTTGTGCGCCTCTTCCAGATATGCCGCGGCAGCTGCGCCCTCGTAGCGGGCCAGTGCCAGCGTGGCCTTGGCATTGGCGCTGTCCTGCAGGTCCTCGATGGTGGTGCGCCCGTGCGTCTGGATGGATTTGTCGGGCATCATGGGCGAGTCGAAATCTTCCGTATCCATGAAGAGCGTGGCGTCCACGCCCATTTCCGACAGGTAGTATTTCAACTGCGTGATGTCGCCCGGATTGACCCAGCCGGGGAACACGTTCAGCTTGCCCGTCGGCGCACCTTTCTTGGCGACCGTCTTGATCATGGACTTGACACATTCGTCGTAGCCGCTGACCTGGCTACCCTTGAAGCTTGGCGTGTGCACGGGCGCCAGATAAATCTGACGGTCCGGGAATTCCTTCTTCAGCGCGCGCTCGCAGACATTGATGGAGCCTTCGATGTCGTCGCCGATCACCTCCGTGGAGCAGGTCGTGATGATGGGGATGATGCGCAGGTCGGGATAACGCCGCGCCAGCACCATCACGCCTTCTTCGACGCGCCGGGTGCCGCCGAACACCGCGGATTCTTCGTGCAGCGAGGTCGAGGCGATGTCGAAGTTCTCCTTGAAATGCTGCGCGAACAAAAGGCGCACGAACATCGTGCAGCCCTGGCCGCCGTGGACCAGCGGAATGCTGTCCTTGACGCCGATGCCCGCATACTGCGCGCCAGCTGGCTGGCAGTCGTACATGGGGTTGATGATGCCGGCGCGTTTCTTGGAAACGATCTTGACCTCGGCAACCGATTTATCTGATATTTCACATGGCATGATAATAATCCTTTCCTAAAATTTTCCAAATCCACTATTCCGCTCAATACAAGGTATGGTTGAGTTCGTGGTTTTTTGAGCTAGTGATCGCAACGTCGGTCAGTTTTTCACGCAGCCCGCTCATCAGCACGCGGACTTCCTCGGCCGTGGCGTCCTTAAGCCATGGGAAGCGCGCATGAAAGTCGTCCACCATGACCTTCGCTTCGACGGCCAGTAACCGCTCGGTCGGCGTATCGCGCTTGGTCGCTTCCCCGAGGAGGATGCAGGTTCCTTCCGCGACGATACCGTCGATGTTCTCGGTGCGGTCCCACGTGCGCGAGTAAAACTGCCACAGGAAGCGTTCCTGCACGTAATGGTAGAGCTCGTCCACTTTGCTGCTCAG
>JAJYXA010000407.1 GCA_021791235.1 Pseudomonadota bacterium | reverse complement strand
GATCTGCATGAAAAGTAACGGAGGATACAAAATGCAAGTGACTCGACGACAGTTCTTCAGAATTTGCGCGGCCGGGGTCGGCAGTTCCAGCCTCGCTGCGCTGGGGTTTGCCCCCGGCGAGGCGCTGGCGCAGGTACGCGCTTTCAAGCTCGCCCGCGCCACCGAAACCCGCAACACCTGCCCCTACTGCTCGGTGGGCTGCGGCGTCCTGATGTACAGCCTGGGCGACAAATCCAAAAACGCCCACACCGAAATCATCCACATCGAGGGCGACCCCGATCACCCGGTGAACCGCGGCACCCTGTGCCCGAAAGGCGCCGGCCTGCTCGATTTCGTGCACAGCCCCAATCGCCTGCAAACCCCGGAATACCGCGCGCCCGGCAGCAAGGAATGGACGCGCATTTCCTGGGACGAGGCCTTCGACCGCATCGCCAAACTGATGAAGGACGATCGGGACAAGAATTTCGTGGCCACGAACCAGGACGGGCTGACGGTGAACCGCTGGACCACCACCGGTTTCCTGGCCGCGTCCGCTTCCAGCAATGAAACCGGCTATCTGACGCACAAAGTCGTCCGTAGCATGGGGATGCTCGCATTCGACAATCAAGCACGTGTCTGACACGGCCCGACGGTGGCAAGTCTTGCCCCGACGTTTGGCCGAGGAGCGATGACCAACCATTGGGTTGACATCAAGAACACGGACCTGGTTTTGATCATGGGCGGCAACGCAGCCGAGGCGCACCCGTGCGGCTTCAAGTGGGTGACCGAAGCAAAGGCGCACCGCAAGGCGCGACTCATCGTGGTCGACCCGCGCTTCACCCGCTCGGCGGCAGTGTCCGATTTCTATGCGCCGATCCGCGCCGGCTCCGACATCGCCTTCCTGGCCGGGATCATCAACTACCTGTTGTCGAACGACAGGATTCATCACGAATACGTGAAGAATTACACCGACTTCAGCTTCCTGGTGAACGAGGCGTACACCTTCGAGAACGGTCTCTTTTCCGGCTACAACGCGGAGAAGCGCAACTACGACAAGTCCACCTGGGGCTACCAGATCGGCGAGGACGGCTTCGTCAAAATCGATCCCACCCTGCAGGACCCGCGCTGCGTCTACCAGCTGATGAAGGCGCACTACAGCCGCTACACGCCGGACATGGTGTCGACCATCTGCGGCACGCCGAAGGATGCCTTCCTCAAGGTGTGCGAGATGATCGCCGAGACCTCGGCGCCCAACAGGACCATGACCATCATGTACGCGCTCGGCTGGACGCAGCACTCGCAGGGTTCGCAGATGATCCGCACCGGCGCGATGGTGCAGTTGCTGCTGGGCAACATCGGCGTGGCGGGGGGCGGTATGAACGCGTTGCGCGGACACTCCAACATCCAGGGGTTGACCGATCTGGGGCTGCTGTCCAACCTGCTGCCGGGCTACATGACGCTGCCGGGCGAGAAGGAACAGGACTATCAGGCCTACATCGACAAGCACGCCACCAAGCCGCTGCGTCCGGGGCAACTGTCTTACTGGCAGAACTACGGCAAGTTCCACGTCAGTACCATGAAAGCCTGGTTCGGCGACGCCGCCACCGCGGACAACAACTGGTGCTACGACTGGCTGCCCAAGCTCGACAAGCCCTACGACATCCTGCAGGTGTTCGAGAACATGAACAACGGACTGGTCAACGGCTACGTCTGCCAGGGCTTCAACCCGCTGGCGTCGGCGCCGTGCAAGGTCAAGGTGTCGGGCGCGCTGGCCAAGCTGAAGTTCCTCGTCACCATCGACCCCCTGGCGACCGAAACGGCCGAATTCTGGCAGAACCACGGCGAGTACAACGACGTCGACCCCGCCAGGATCCAGACCGAGGTGTTCCGCCTGCCGTCGACCTGCTTTGCCGAGGAAGACGGCAGCCT
The DNA here is from genome assembly GCA_021791235.1 of Pseudomonadota bacterium. The sequence goes on along the minus strand of JAJYXA010000407.1, from coordinate 838 downwards.
GGTCAATTCCGGGCGCTGGCTGCAATGGCACTGGAAGGGCGCCGAGCCCCCCGGCGACGCGCTGTCGGACCAGGAAATCATGGCCGGTATCTTCCTCAGGATCCGCGAACTGTACAAAAAGGACGGCGGGGCCTTCCCCGATCCCATCCTCAACCTGGCCTGGAAGTACAAGATTCCGGCTTTTCCTTCGCCGGAAGAACTGGCGAAGGAGTTTTCCGGCAAGGCACTGAAGGATGTGCTCGATCCCAAGGCCCCGACCAAGGTGCTGGTGAAGGCAGGTGAGCAACTCAACGGCTTTGCCGAACTGCGCGACGACGGCTCGACCGCCTGTGGCTGCTGGATCTTCGCCGGCGCCTGGAGCGAGAAGGGCAACCTGATGGCGCGGCGCGACAATGCCGATCCCTTCGGCATCGGCCAGACCCTGAACTGGTCCTTCGCCTGGCCGGCCAACCGCCGCATCCTCTACAATCGTGCTTCGTGCGACCCGGCCGGCAAGCCCTACGACGCCACGCGCAAGCTGATTGCCTGGGATGCCGGCACCGGCAAATGGAGCGGTTCCGACATCCCCGACTTCAAGCCGGATTCGGCGCCGGAGGAAGGCATGAGCCCTTTCATCATGAATCCCGAGGGCGTGGCGCGTTTCTTTGCGGTGGACAAGATGAACGACGGGCCGTTCCCGGAACACTACGAGCCTTTCGAGTCGCCGCTGGCGGCCAATCCCATGGCCCCCGACAACCCGGTGGCGCGGGCCTGTCCGGCGGCGCGGGTGTTCAAGGGAGACTGGGAAAGCTTCGGCAAGCCGGACAAGTTCCCGTTCGTCGCCACCACCTACCGCCTC
>JAJYXA010000272.1 GCA_021791235.1 Pseudomonadota bacterium | reverse complement strand
TTTGCCCACGCCGGCGTCGCCCTTGATCAGGACGCCCATTCCCAGCACTTCGAGAAACACGCCATGCAGCGAGGTCGTCTCGGCCAGGCTTTGCGTGAGGTAATGACCCAGGTAAGACATCAGGACCGGACTGGCGAGCGTCGAGGTGAACAGGGGCGTTCCGGTGCGCTCGGCGGTTTCGCGCAGGACTGGCGGGACGGCCTCGCCATTGGAAATGACGATGGCCGCGAGCTCATTCGAAAACAGGTGGGCGATGGCTTCCTGCAGGCTGGATTCGGACAGGCCGCGCAGATAGTCCATTTCGGCACAGCCCAGTACCTGCACCCGGTTGGGGTGCACGAAATTCAGATGCCCGATGAGCGCCAGCGTCGGCTTCTGGATGGTTTCGGAGGACAGGGTACGCTCGCCCCCGTTGCGTCCGGCCACCCATTGCAGGCCGAGCTGTTCCGCCAGATCGCGGAACAGGGTCTCGACCGAAACGTGGCTTAGTGGGCCATCCATGCGACGGCCTGTGCACTCAGCTTGACCATGACTTGAGCAGTGCGATCAAATCGGGCGGGGTCCCGGCGTCCAGCATTCTTGCGCGCATGGCCTCGTCGCCGAACAGCTGCGCCAGTTCGCCCAGAATCTGCAGATGCCGCTCGTTGGCATCCTTGGGGACCAGCAGGATGAAACACAAGCGCACCGGCTGGCTGTCGGGGGCGTCGAACTCGAGCGGGTTCCCCAGTCGATAAAATGCGCCGCATGCATCCTTCAGACCCTTGATGCGCCCGTGCGGGATGGCAATCCCGTGGCCGAGCGCGGTCGATCCCAGCCGTTCACGTTCGAACAGGCTGGTGAAGATATCGGAGGCTTTGAGACCGTAGGTCTGGGCGAACAGGTCGGCTGCGTGTTCGAACAGTTTTTTCTTGCTGGTGAAGCTGATATCCAGCAGGGTGGTGTCAGGGGTGACGAGGGGGGCGATTAGGTTCATGCCTTTGCATAGCCGGGGAAGAGAGGGTCCGGCACTGCAGATTATACGCCCGAAGCCTGTTCGAGGCCTTCGGGCGTGGGGGGGCTGCCCCCGGGAGGCGACGTCAGGCGGGACTTTCCGTCGGCTGGTGCTTCAGCGCGCCGCCACCCTGGTGGACGTTCGAGGTTTTTTCCTTGTGCCTGACGATCTGGCGATCCAGCTTGTCTGCCAGCAGATCGATCGCGGCGTACATGTTGCCATCCTCGCTGTGGGCGTGAAAATCGTGGCCCTTAACGTGCAGCGTGGCTTCCACTTTGTGCAGCAGTTTTTCCACATGCATGATGACCGTCACGTTGATGACATGGTCGAAATGGCGTTTGACGCGGTCGAGTTTCTCGGAAACGTAGTCGCGGATGGCTGGGGTCACCTCCAGATGGTGACCGGAAATCGTCAAATTCATAGAGCCTCCTAAGTCTGCGGAAAATAACCGGAAGCCGGCATGCTGCCGCACTTTCGGGAGCGCTTGCTTGCGCCCGGTTTTATTGTGGGACGAAAGCGCGGCACATTCAAGCGTGGCGCAGACTTTCAGGTGGAGTGGCCGGAAAAGCCTTTGCGGTCAAAGTGCGCGGCGCATGTTGGCGGGCGGAATCTGCAGCGACTCGCGATACTTGGCGACCGTGCGGCGGGCCACCACGATGCCCTGCTGGCCCAGCACTTCCGCCAGTTGGCCATCGGACAGCGGTTTCTTGGTGCTTTCGGCGGCCACCAGCTGTTTGATGAGGGCGCGAATGGCGGTCGAGGAACAGGCGCCGCCGCTGTCGGTGGAGACGTGGCTGCCGAAGAAATACTTCAGCTCGTACAGGCCGCGCGGCGTCATCATGTACTTTTGCGTGGTGACGCGCGAAATGGTCGATTCGTGCAGTTCCACCGCGTCGGCGATTTCACGTAGCACCAGCGGGCGCATCGCCACCTCGCCGTGCTCGAAGAACTGCTTCTGGCGGTCGACGATGGCCTGCGAGACGCGCAGGATGGTGTCGAAGCGTTGCTGCACGTTCTTGATCAGCCAGCGGGCTTCCTGCAACTGGCTGGCAAGCTGGCTGCCGCCGCTTTCGCGGTGGCGCGACAGGATGTCGGCATAGACGCGATTGACGCGCAGCTTGGGCATGGCGTCGGCGTTGAGGCTGGCGATCCACATGCCCTTGACCTTGCGCACATAGACGTCGGGTATCACGTAGTGGGTGTCGTCCGCGCCAAAGGCCGCGCCCGGACGCGGGTTCAGGGACAGGATCAGGGTGCGCGCGGTGCGCAGCGTGGCATCGTCGATGCCGAGCATTTTTTTCAGCTTGCCGACATCGCGCGCGGCGAGCAGATCCAGATAGTGCGTAGTGAGCCGCATGGCGGCGTCGCGCGCAGGCGTGTCCGGGGGCAGCGCGCGCAGTTGCAGGGTCAGGCATTCGGCCAGATTGCGCGCGCCGACCCCGGTCGGATCCATGTTCTGCAGATGCTTGAGGGCGGTTTCGAGTTCTTCGGGCTCGAGTTCCTCGAGTTCGGTTTGCAGGCTGGCAGTAATGTCCTCCAGCGGCTGGGTCAGGAAACCCGCATCGTCCAGGTCGTCGATCAGCGCGGCAACCAGGGTGCGGTCACGCAGGGTGAGCGGGCTGACGATCAGCTGGTTCAGCAGGTGCTCGCGCAGGGTCGCGCCCGATATCGAGCCCTGGGTGTAATCGTTGTCCTCGTCATCGCCGCTGGCCACGCTGTAGTCGTTCCAGTCGGAGTCATCCAGCGCGGTGACCGGCT
>JAJYXA010000432.1 GCA_021791235.1 Pseudomonadota bacterium | reverse complement strand
GATCTCGCCATACGTTTGAACAGAAGGTGCCGTTGACGACCTACGATGCCGCCGGTGCCGCCCAGGCCTCCAACCTCGCGGTCAGCCGCGTGCTGGACGACTTGAGTACCTGGCTCGCTACCTTCAAATAAGCGCCTAGAATTCAGGTAGCAGCCCCCACAACAAAAGGAGAGAGACCATGAAGCGCCTGCTTGCCACCCTGTGCCTGTGTTTCGTCGCTGTCGCCGCCCACGCCGAAATCTCGCAAAAATTCGGTACGCTCGAAGTCCATTACAACGCCATCACCACCGACGAACTGCTGCCCGAAGTCGCCCGTACCTACAAGATCGAGCGCAGCAAGACGCGCGGTCTGCTGACGATGTCGGTGCTGAAGCCGAACAAGGTCGGCGTGGCCTCGCCGGTTCCGGCCAAGATCAGCGTCTACGTCACCAACATCACCCAGCAGCTGGCCAACGTGACCATGCGCGAAATCAAGGAGGGCACCGCGATCTACTACCTCGGCGAATTCCGCGTCGCGCCGCCGGACACGCTGAAATTCCACGCCACCGTCGAAGTGGCTGGCGAGCCGAAGCACGAAATGAGCTTCGAGCAGCAGTTCTACAAGTAAGCCGGCAGGATCCGTACCGGCCCCCGGACAGTTTTTAGGGGGGGGTGCGCACAAGCGTGGCGGGTTCAGGCGCTGAAAATGGCGGAATACGCCAGCCTCAGCAGCCCCCACGCACCGAAGCCCGCTACCGTCAGGCCCGCAGCGCGGCGCACCCACAACTGCTGCATGAACGGCTGGATCTGGCGGGCGAACAGACCCATGCCCAGCAGGTTCGGCAGCGTCCCGAGGCCGAACGCCAGCATCAGCGCCGCGCCCGAGGTGGCGCTGCCGGCCGCCAGCGCCGACACCAGCACCGAATACACCAGTCCGCATGGCAGCCAGCCCCAGGCCATGCCGGCCAGCACTGCCTGCGGCAGCGACTTCACCGGCAGCAACTTCTGGAACAGCGGCTTCACCCGGCGCCACATAGACCCGCCGGCGCGCTCGAATACCAGCACCCACTGATTGAACCCGGCCAGATACAGGCCGAGCAGGATCATCACGACCTGCGCCAGCCCATACAGCAGCTGCTGCACCGGCAGGAATTCCGCCAGCTTGAGCGAGGCGCCCAGCGCGCCGGCCAAAGCGCCGAACGCTACATATGACGACACCCGCCCCAGGTTGTAGGCCAGATGCAGCCGGAACGGCGGGTGCGAACCGTCGGCGCGGAAGGAAAATGCCGCGACGATGCCGCCGCACATGCCGACGCAGTGCACCCCGCCCAGCAGGCCGGCGAGCAGGGCAGTCAGCAGCGAGAACTCGATCATGGCTTGCGCGCCTGCCGGGACACCAGCCACACCAGCAGCAGCACCGGCAGCCCGATCAGCGCCGTGCCGGTGAAGAAAGCCGCCCAGCCATAGGCATCGACGAACTCGCCGGAAAAGCCGGCGATGAACTTGGGCAGTAGCAGCATCACCGAGGTGAACAGCGCGTATTGCGTGGCCGAATAGGCCTGGTTCACCAGGCTCGAGAGATAGGCCACGAAGGCGGACGAGGCGATGCCCGCGGAGAGGTTGTCGGCCGACACCGTGAACACCAGTGCGCCTATGTCGTGCCCACGCCCGGCCAGCCAGACGAACAGCAGGTTGGTCGCCGCCGACAGCAGCGCGCCCAGGAACAGGGTGCGCATCACGCCGAGGCGCATCGTCAGAATGCCGCCGAGCCCGGCGCCGGCAATGGTCATGATCACGCCGAACACCTTGGACACGGTGGCGACTTCATCCTTGGTGAAGCCCATTTCCTGGTAGAAGGGATTGCTCATCACCCCCATCACCACGTCGGAGATGCGGTACAGCGCAATCAGCGCCAGCATCAGCGCGGCCTGCCATTTGTAGCGCTGGATGAAGTCGATGAAGGGCGACAGCACCGCGTCGTAGAACCACGCCGCCGCGTTCAGCGGCCCGTCCGATAATCCTAAATGGGCGAACTTCTCGCGTGCGTGCAGCTCGCGTTCGCTGGTTGCGCGGGCGATGCGCTGTTCCGGCTCGCGGATGGTCAGCGTGGTGACGATGCCGACGATCATCAGCGCCGCCATCGCCGTGTACGCCACCTGCCAGGGGTGGAAGTCATAAGTGGCCGTGGTCGTGTCGACGCTCGCCGCGATCCACAGCGCCCCCGCGCCGGCGGTGATCATCGCGATCCGATACCCCGCCTGATAGGTCGCTGCCATCGCGCCCTGCTTCTCGACCTCGACCGCCTCGATGCGGTAGGCGTCGAGCGCAATGTCCTGTGTCGCCGAGGCGAAGGCCACCGCCAGCGCGAAGTACACCGTGTGCGCCAGGTTCACCACCGGGTCGGTGTTCGCCATGCCGAGCAGCGCGGCGGCGATGCAGATCTGCGACAGCAGCAGCCAGGCCCGCCGCCTTCCCAGCCGCGCGGTCAGGAACGGCAACGGCAGCCGGTCCACCAGCGGCGACCACAGGAACTTGAAGCCGTACGCCAGCCCGACCCAGGAGAGATGCCCGATCGTCGCGCGCGCGATGCCCGCCTCGGAGAGCCAGAACGACAGCGTGCCCAGCACCAGCAGCAGCGGCAGCCCGGCGGAAAAGCCGAGGAACAGCATGCCGACGACGCGCGGGTGGGTGTAGACCTTGAGGGCGTTGAGCCAAGGGTGGTCGCGTAAGGTCATGGGACGTAATCGTAATCCACGATCAGCGGCGCATGGTCG
>JAJYXA010000265.1 GCA_021791235.1 Pseudomonadota bacterium | reverse complement strand
CGAGCATGTCGTGCCTGCCCAGAATCTCTATGAGATGAATCCCGCCCTGGCGGCGCTGCAGGGTGAAAAGCGCCAGCTTGCCGAGCGTTCCATGAAGCTCGATCTGGCAGAAGTGGACGCGGCGGACATGCGCGAATACAACGATATCCTGTGGAAGGCGATCAAAGGCACGCAGCCGATGCCGCAGCTGATCCAGCGGCAGCGTGAACCGGGTATCCGGGAGGTGCTTCTGGTTTCCCGGCTCGGCAAGTAACGAGGACTGAAGCGAGTCGAAGGCCGGCCCCACGGGGCCGGCCTTTTTGTTTTTCAGTGTGCGGCTATGGGGCGAGGGTTGGTGGGCATGGCTGTTCTTGCAATCGCAGCCATGCAGTGCGTTCAGGAGGGGCCGGCATACGCGGTTTCCTGGAATCTCCACCGTACGGCGAAATAAAGCGAAAACGGCCCGCGAGAATCGCGAGCCGTTGGATGTGCTGGTGGCCAGTCTCGGAATCGAACCAAGGACACGCGGATTTTCAATCCGCTGCTCTACCAACTGAGCTAACTGGCCAAAAGAGGCGGCAATTTAACCGGTTTGCCCCATTCAAGTCAAGCCGAAGCGGGTGTGTTGGGCTCAGCAGGTCAGGCCGTGCAGGCCGCACAGGTGGCGTTTGACGAGTGCCAGCACGATCCACAGCCAGAACAGCAGGAAGAAGGTGAGCATCGGGATATGGGCGTCGATGACGAAGCGCGGGGTGATGAAACGCACGGCGCGCACCACCGGGCTGGTGACGATGCGCAGCACGCGGTAAAAGAGGTTCTGTTCGCGGTATTTGCCGGCCAGCACGGCCAGGGCGCCTTGGCCGAGCAGCGCGAAACCGGCGACTTCGACAAGGGTACGCAGAATGGAAACCAGCAGGATATCGAACGGCATGGCGCGGTGTCCGGGCAAGTAAACGGACGATTCTAACGCAGCTTGTCAGGCCGACGCTTGCCCGTGACAATGTGCGCTGACATCACTTTGTTTTGATCCCACGATGAACTATGACCATGTACGGCATGGCCTGCGGGGCATGTTCTTCAACATGCTGGGCCAGCGTGAACGTGCACTGGATGCGTACCGCGACAGCCACCGCGCCGATCCGACCCATGCAGGCACTCTGCGCACGCTGGGATGGCTGGACGCGCGGCTGGAGCACTGGCCGGCGGCGGAAGCCTGGTTTGCGCGCGCCGTCGAACTTGAGCCGAACGACGCGCACGCCTGGTTCAACCTCGGCTATGTGCGCGACAAGGGCGGCATGGACGAGGCGGCGGTGGCAGCCCTGAAGAGGGCGACCGAACTTGACCCGAACAATGATCGCGCCTGGTATGGGCTGGGTATGCTGCATGCGCGGCATGGCCGTCATGCCGACGCGGCAGCGGCGCTGACCGAGGCAGGACGCCTGCAGCCGATGAACGGCCTGGCCTGGTATGCGCTGGGGATGGCGTGGCAGCACTGCAACGAGCCCGCCAAGGTGGCGGAAGTGATCGAGCACACGTTGACGCACGACCCGCAGACCGCGCAGCGACTGATCCGGGACACCGGCCGCAGCGATTACGCGCACCGGCTGGGCTGAAGAATACGCGGGCGAAAAAAAACCGGCCCGAAGGCCGGCAATTTTTAATTGCGCGCCCGAAGGCGCGCTTGAGGCAACGGTCAGGCCGCCTCGGTCCTGATGTCGCCTTCCAGGCTCGGGTAGCGCACGTGGTCGACCAGTTCCTGGATCTCCTTGGCCGGCGCCTTGGAAATCAATGAGCCGATGAAGACCCCGAGGAAGCCGGCCGGCATGCCGAACACGCCGGCGGCGATCGGCTTGATGGCGAACCACTCGTTGGCGGCGACGCCGCCGAAAAAGTCGTAGGTGATGAACATGTAGTACATGCACACCCCCAGACCGGCCAGCATGCCGACGACCGCGCCGAGGTAGTTGGCGCGCTTCCAGAACACGCCGAGCACCAGCGCCGGGAAGAACGCCGAGGCGGCCAGCGAGAACGCGGCGCCGACCAGGAACAGGATGTCGCCCGGCTTCAGCGATGCGGTGTACGCGGCCAGCAGGGCGACCACCAGCAGCAGGCCCTTGGAGATGGCCAGGCGGCGCACCGTGGACGCTTTCGGGTCGATCATCTTGTAGTAGACGTCGTGCGACAGCGCGTTGGCGATGGTCAGCAACAGACCGTCGGCGGTCGACAGCGCCGCAGCCAGACCGCCCGCTGCCACCAGGCCCGAGATCACGTAGGGCAGGCCGGCGATTTCCGGCGTGGCCAGCACGATGAGGTCGCCGCCGATGGTCATTTCGGCGAGCTGCACCAGACCGTCCTTGTTGAGGTCGGTGAGCTTCATCAGGGTCGGGTCCACCGCCGCCCAGTTGGCGACCCAGGCCGGCAGCGAGGCGAACGACGAGCCGATCAGGTTGTTGTAGACCTCGAACTTGACCAGCACCGCCAGCGCAGGCGCGGTGAAGTACAAGAGGAAGATGAAGAACAGCGACCAGAACACCGACTTGCGCGCGTCACGCACCGACGGCGTGGTGTAGTAGCGCATCAGGATGTGCGGCAGCGAGGCGGTACCGACCATCAGACACAACACCAGGGCGATGAAGTTGCGGCGCTTCTCGTTGGAGGCTTTCTCGTCCTCGGCCCTGGCTGCGGCGATCTCGGCCTCGGTCGCGCTGGGGTTGTCCTTCAGCAGCTTCTTCTCGGCACCTTTGCCGGAGAAAGCCGCAGTGTGCGCTGCGACCGGGCCGGCCGCTTTCTTGGCG
>JAJYXA010000141.1 GCA_021791235.1 Pseudomonadota bacterium | reverse complement strand
TGTTCGCCATGACCGCGCGCTACGGCCTGCCGTATTTCCAGAACTTCATCAATTCGGAGATGAAGCCGAACCATATCCGTTCGATGTGCTGTCGCCTCCAACTCGACCTGCGCGAACTCCTGAAGCGCGGAAACGGCCTGTTCGGCTCGGCCGAGCAAACCGGCAGCGTGGGCGTGGTGACGGTCAACTGCGCACGGCTGGGCTACGAATACAAGGGGGACGAAGCCGCGCTGCTGCGCCGGCTCGATGCACTGCTCGACATGGCGCGCAATGGTTTGGAAATCAAGCGCAAGGAAATCCAGCGCCTGATGGACAACGGCCTCTTTCCCTACACCAAGCGCTATCTCGGCACGCTGCGCAACCACTTCTCGACCCTCGGCGTGAACGGCGTCAACGAAATGATCCGCAACTTCACCGGCGACGAACACGACATCACGACTGAATGGGGCCACGATTTCGCGGTGCGCCTGCTCGACCACATCCGTGGCCGCATCGCCGCGTACCAGGAAGAAACCGGCCACCTATACAACCTGGAAGCCACGCCGGCCGAGGGCACCACCTACCGCTTCGCCAAGGAAGACGCCAAGCGCTATCCCGACATCCTGCATGCAGGGACTGACGACTCGCCGTATTACACCAATTCGTCGCAGTTGCCGGTGGGTTTCACCGACGATGCGTTCGAGGCACTGGAGCGGCAGGACGACCTGCAGCGCAAGTACACCGGCGGCACGGTGCTCCACCTCTATATGTCGGAACACATCTCGTCCGCCGAGGCGTGCAAGAAGCTGGTGCGCCGTGCACTGGAACGCTTCCGCCTGCCGTACATCACCATCACGCCGACCTTTTCCATCTGTCCCAAGCACGGCTACCTCGCCGGCGAACACGAATTTTGTCCCGCGTGCGACGAGGACGCCCTGTCCCGTAAACGGGCCGTCGCTGCTTAACCGAGGAGAGTGAAATGAATCACATGACCGTTCCGTACCAAGACCTGAATGCGGCTGTTTTGAAGGACGACGAGCGCACCCGCTGCGAAGTGTGGACCCGCGTGATGGGCTACCACCGCCCGGTGACGAGCTTCAACAAGGGCAAGAAGAGCGAGCACCGTGAGCGGCGCTTCTTCGTCGAAAGCCGTTGCAGGATGGGATGACGCATGCTGCGTGTCGGCGGCTTCACGCCGCTGTCCACGACCGACTGGCCCGGCATGCTGGCTGCGGTGGTGTTTTTCCAGGGCTGCCCCTGGCGTTGCCGCTATTGCCATAATCCCGACTTGATATCTGCGCGCGGCGAACACGAAATCCCCTGGGAGGCGGTGCTGGCCTTCCTGCATCGCCGTCAGGGACTGCTCGACGGCGTGGTGTTTTCCGGCGGCGAGCCGACGCTGCAGGCGAGCCTGGCAGACGCGATGCGCGAGGTGCGCGCGCTCGGATTCCAGATCGGCCTGCATACCGGCGGCATGTACCCGGAAAAACTGGCGGCAGTGCTGCCGCTGGTCGACTGGGTGGGGATGGACGTGAAGGCGCCGTTTGCGGCATATCCGCGCATCACCGGCGCGGCCGGCAGCGGGGCGCGCGCGCTGGCCGGTTTGCAGCAGGTCCTGGCGTCCGGCGTCGAGCATGAGATCCGCACGACCGTGCATCCTGTCCTGCTGAGCGATTCCGACCTGACAGACCTGGCGCGCGACCTTGCCGCGCGTGGCGTGAAGCATTACGTCATCCAGGCTTTCCGCAGCCAGGGGTGCCGGGATAATGACTTATGCGGGAACACGGAACGCGCTCCTTCCTTGCAGGCGGTGGGCGACGATCTGGCCGGATTGTTCGAGGACTTCCTGGTGCGGACTTAACGCCGGCCGACGCGCAGGAAAAGCGGCCACTGCAGCGGGCGGGCTGTGTCCGCATCGCCCCACACGGGCGCCAGTTCGGCCATCAGCGCCGGCAGCGGATCCTGCCCCTGTGTGTCCCGGTAACGCTTCACCGCCGACCAGGTGGAGAGATACGCGATCAGCCGTGGCAGGTTCCACGCGACTTCGATTTGAAAGGCGGGCGCCCCGATTTCCGCAAACGGAAAATCCAGGCTGCGATAGCCGTCGTCGATCAGTGCGCGCTCGGGCGGCCAGTAGGGGCCGACGGTTTCGGCATAAAAGCGCTGGAACGGCGCGTCCATTTTCCCCGGTAGCACCATTCGACCGTAGCCCCACAGGGCGAGCACGCCAGCGGGTTTCAGCACGCGCGCCACTTCGGCGTAAAAGCGCGGCAGGTCGAACCAGTGTGCGGCCTGCGCGACGGTGACGAGATCGATGCGGTGCTCCGCCAGGCCGCTGGCTTCGGCGGGGGCTACCCGGAAGTCGATCGCAGGATGGGGCGCGGCGTGGCGGATCTGCTCGGCGGAGGCGTCGGTGGCGACGACCTGCCGGAAATGCGGCGCCAGGCCCAGCGCGGCCTGGCCGCTGCCAGTGGCGCAGTCCCAAGCCGTGTTGCGCTCGGCGGACAGGCCGGCAAGCCAGACGAACAGCGCAGCGGGATAGTCCGGGCGATAGGCGGCGTAGCGGTCGGACGCCGAGGAGAAATGATCCTTGAACGTGCTCACGCCGGCAGCAGCGTCAGGCGCAGGTCGCCGCCGATCTGGCGCACATCGGCCAGTTTGAAGCGGGCGGCGTCGGCCAGTGTTGCCAGCGGAGGCATCGCGAACAGCCCGCGCGCGGCGTCGCCCACCGCCATCGGCGCCACGTAGGCCACCCATTCGTCGACCAGTCCGGCTTTGATCAGCGCCCCATTGAGCG
>JAJYXA010000102.1 GCA_021791235.1 Pseudomonadota bacterium | reverse complement strand
CACCTATGCCCACGTGGACGAACTGCGCGCGCTGTACGACGCGGCCCTGGCCACACCCGACGTGATGGGGCTGGCGATCGGCACGCGGCCCGACTGCGTGCCGCCGCCGGTGCTGGATCTGCTGGCGGAATACCGCGCGCTTGGCCACGAGGTGTGGCTGGAGCTCGGTCTGCAGTCGTCGTTCGACGCCACGCTGGCGCGCGTCAATCGCGGCCACGGCTTCGCCGACTATGAAGAAGCGACTCGGGCAGCGCGGGCGCGTGGCATCCCGGTGTGCTGCCATCTCATCGTCGGCTTGCCGGGCGAGGATGAATCGCACAGCCACGTCAGCCTCGATCGCGTGCTCGACGTCGGCGTGGATGGTCTCAAGCTGCATCCGCTGCACGTGGTGAAACATACCCGGCTCGCGATCGAATGGAAGCGTGGCGAATACGCTCCGCTGGCCGAAGCGGACTACCTGCGCATCGCCGCCGACCTGATTGAGCGCACGCCTTGGGAGGTGGTATACCACCGCGTCACCGGCACCGCCTCGCCCGACATCCTGCTGGCGCCCGCGTGGTGCGCCAGGAAATGGGACGTGCTGAACGGCATCGCCGACGAACTCGCGCGGCGCGACAGCCGCCAGGGTTCGCGCGCGGGCCATGTCTGGAAGGAGGAAAGCCATGCCGCTTGATCTGGTGTGCCCGGCGGGCAGTCTGGTTTCACTCAAGGCCGCCATCGATAACGGGGCCGACGCCGTCTACATGGGATTCCGCGACAACACCAACGCGCGTGCCTTCCCCGGCCTCAACTTCGACGAGGCGCAGGCGGCGGAGGGACTGCGCTACGCGCACGACCGCGGGCGCAAGGTGTTGCTCGCGCTCAACACCTATCCGCAGCCCGACAGCTGGAGCCGCTGGACCGGTGCAGTCGACCGCGCGGCGAAGCTCGGCATGGACGCGGTGATCCTCGCCGATGCGGGCCTGATGCGCTATGCGGTCAAGCAGTATCCGAATCTCAGGCTGCATCTGTCGGTGCAGGGTTCGGCCACCAGCTACGAGGCGGTGAATTTCTACCGCGAGCATTTCGGCATCCAGCGCGCCGTGCTGCCGCGCGTGCTGTCGCTGCCGCAGGTGGAAAACGTGGTGAGGCACACCGGCGTCGAGATCGAGCTGTTCGGCTTCGGCGGTCTGTGCGTGATGGTCGAGGGGCGTTGCCTGCTCTCCTCCTACTGCACCGGCGAATCGCCCAACTCGGCCGGCGTGTGCTCGCCGGCGAAGGCCGTGCAGTGGACGGACACGCCGGCCGGGCTGGAATCGCGGCTGAACGGCGTGCTGCTCGACCGCTACGGCAAGGATGAAAAAGCGGGCTATCCGACGCTGTGCAAGGGGCGCTTCGAGGTCGGCGGCGAGACCTATTACGCCATCGAGGAACCGACCAGCCTCAACACCCTCGACCTGCTGCCCGAGATGCTGAAGATGGGCATCGCCGCGATCAAGATCGAAGGCCGCCAGCGCAGCCCCGCCTATGTCGCCCAGGTGACGAAGGTGTGGCGCGCGGCCATCGACGCGGTAAAGAGGAACGCCGACGGCTTCAAGCCGACACCTGCCTGGCAGGCCGAACTCAACAAGCTGTCGGAAGGGCAGAGCCATACGCTCGGCGCCTACCACCGGCCGTGGAAGTGAGTGGTGAGTGGTGGTGTGCCCTCTTTTTTTCTTGTAACTTGAATCTTGCACCTTTGAAATGAACCTGAGCCTGGGTCCCCTGCTGTACTACTGGCCGCGCGATGACGTGCTCGCCTTCTATGACGAAGCGAAACACTGGCCGGTGGCACGCGTCTATCTGGGCGAGAGCGTGTGCTCGCGTCGTCACCTGCTGCGCCTGCCCGACTGGCTGGCGCTGGCCGGACAGCTCGCCGCCGCCGGCAAGGAGGTGGTGCTCTCCACCCAGACGCTGATCGAGTCGGAATCCGATCTGAAGACGCTGCGCAAAATAGTGGGCGACAGCCGCTTCCGGGTCGAGGCCAACGAGTGGGGCGCGGTGCGGTTGTTGTCCGAAGCAGGCGTGCCTTTCGTCGCCGGACCCACGCTCAATGTCTACAATCCCGAGACGCTCGACATGCTCGCTGGTCTCGGTGCGCAGCGCTGGCTGCCGCCGGTCGAGATGTCGCGCGCTACGCTGGCGGCCCTGCTCGAGCGCGCGCCGGCCGGCATTGAAACCGAGGTGTTCGCCTACGGCCGACTGCCGCTGGCGTATTCCGCGCGCTGCTTCACCGCGCGCCACTACAACCTGCCCAAGGACGACTGCCAGTTCCGCTGCCTCGACCATCCGGACGGGCTGGCGCTGGCGACCCGCGAGGGCGAGCCTTTCCTCACCCTCAACGGCATCCAGACGCAGTCGGCCGGCGTCTACAATCTGATCGGCGAACTGCCCGCGCTACGTGAACTCGGCGCTGCCGGCCTGCGCCTGTCGCCGCAGTCGCGCCACATGGGGCGCGTGGTCGAGGCCTTCCAGGCAGCGCTGGCGGGCGAGGACGGCGCCGCCGATTCACTGGCGCGGGTGATGCCCGGCGCGGCGGTCGACGGCTACTGGCATGGCCGCGCGGGTCTCGAACACCGTACTGGAAACCGAACCTGACATGCCCGGATACCTGAAATGCTAATCACGCGCCGCCTGGAATTCGATGCCGGTCACCGCATCCCCAACCACGCCAGCCAGTGCCGCCATCTGCACGGCCACCGCTACGCCATTGAGATCACCCTCTCCGGCGAGATCATCCATACCGAAGGCGCGGCGGAAGAGGG
>JAJYXA010000147.1 GCA_021791235.1 Pseudomonadota bacterium | reverse complement strand
GCAGGATCAGTTCCTTGGCCATCTCGCGGCGGTGGGAGAGCACGCGGACCTGGAGGCCGCGCGCGGCGAGCTGGCTGACGAGCTGGGTGCCGACAAAGCCGGACCCGCCGAGGATGCAGATGCGTTGAATCTTCATATTGAGGCTCGTTTGTGTATATAAGGCGATGCTGATTTTATCCCGGAAGTTTCATAAATTCGCGCGATGATCGCGCAGGATTTTGATTGAGCGGGAAGTTTTGAGAGGGAGCGTCGTAGTTATTCATACGACCGACTGAACAAAATCTTTCATATCAAGCAAAAGACAAGCGAGTGCGCGCGAATTTATGAAACTTCCGGGCTAGTCGTCCGGCCGCCCGACTTCCAGCGACGTGTCCGAATCGGATGGTGGAGGGGCGGGCGTCTTGCGCGGGGGGATCATGCCCAGCCGGTCTTTCAGCAGCACCGAGGACTGGCCGAAACGCGACGCATAATACATGGCATTGCTCATCACTTTCTTCACGTAATCGCGCGTTTCGCCAAACGGAATCGACTCGATATAGACCGCGGCTTCCATCGGCCGGGTATCGCGCCAGCGTTGCGCGCGCCCGGGACCGGCATTGTAGGCAGCGGTGGCCAGCACCGGCGAACCGTCCAGCGTGGACTGCACGTGCTTCAGGTAATACGCGCCAAACTCGATGTTCCGGGCGGGATCGCGCATCTCGTCCACCTGGAATCGCCTGATGCCGAGGCGCTGTGCGATCCAGCGCGCGGTGGCCGGCATGATCTGCATCAGGCCGGCGGCGCCGACGCTGGAGCGTGCGACGTTGACGAAGCGGCTTTCCTGCCGCATCAGGCCGTACACCCAGGCTTCGTCGATGTCATTTTCGCGCGCGGCCTGCCGCGCCTGCTCGCGGTAAGGCGCCAGAAAGCGCAGCTCGAAATCGTGCAGTTCGCGGGTACGTTCGGCCGTGTTGATGGCGCTGTCATACCATTCCATGCGCCGGGCGAGTTCGGCCGCCGCCAGCAACTGCGCATCGGAAAAATCCCGAACCGTCCAGTTCCACTCCTGGGTGGCGTCGCCACGCAGGCCGAGTTCATACAAGGCCACGGCGCGCGCAATACCGGGCAGGCGGGCGACGGCTTCCACGTCATTGCCACCCACCTTGATGTTGATGGCGGGGGCCTGCGCGACCGGCCCGAGTTCTTCCTGGGCCAGCTGGCTGTAGTAATCGTGTTCACGAGACAAAGCCAGAAAAATATCATTGGCTGCGACGCGCTTGCCGCTCGCCTGCAGGGCGCGCGCGCGCCAGTAGCGCCAGACAGGCTGCCCGCGCGCGGTATCGCCCATGCTTGTGATCGCGCGCTGCACCGCCTTCCAGTCGCCGGCACGGAGCGCTGCGCGTGCCCACCATTCGCGCTGGAAATCGCTGAGCGCCACGTCACCCGCCTGCTGGAACCAGTCCAGTGCAACCGTTTCGTGACGGCGCGCGGCCCAGGTGGCGAGGCGTCCCCAGGCCGTGTGCAACTCCACCGGGTTGAGTTGCGGCGACCATTTGCGCAGTGCCTGTTCCGCCTGATCGGAGTCGCGTCGGGCCAGCTGGTCGAGCGCATAGAGCGCGATTTCGCGGTCGCTGCGA
Source organism: Pseudomonadota bacterium (assembly GCA_021791235.1). The sequence continues at coordinate 1,168 of JAJYXA010000147.1, read as the reverse complement.
CGGGCCAGATTGAGGGTGCCCGCGTTCAATACGCGTACCGGATCGCGGGTGGCCTGATCCAGCAACGTGGCGTTTGGGCGTTGCGCTTCGGGCAGGGCGCTCGACACCACCTTGGCCACGTTGAGATTGCCCGCTTCCAGCGCCAGACGGAAGCGGCGCCAGACGTCTTCCGAGCCGATCAGCCCGGCCCCCATCAACTGCGTGAACAGGGGCGTACAGACCCTCGGCATGTCGCGGCCGGTAAACCACAATGAAATTGCCTCGCGCTCATGGCTGCGATTGCCCAGCGCCCATTCCGCACGGTAGGCATAGCATTGAAGTGCCGCATCGGGTTTGACGAGGCGCGGATACTCGGCCAGATAGGCCGGCCAGGCTTCCCGCGCGCCGAGCGATTTCAGCCAGTCGGCACGCAGGGATTCGGCCAGGCGGCTACCGGGGTAACGTGCCAGGAAATCGGTGATACGGCCATCCTCGGTGCGGCTCGCCAGCATCAGGCGCCAGTATTCGACATAGGGGGCCAATACATGATCGGCCGGCACGTCGCGCGCGGCACGTTCCAGATCCGCAAGCTTGCGCGCCATATAGGCCTGCTGCGCCTGTTTCACGGCCGCATCGCCAGGCGCCGCCCACGTGGACACGGCCCATGCACTCAGCAGAAAAAACGTGATTATTCGAAGCATGGTGCGAGGGTAACATGCAGCCTCCTGGCGTTGCCTGAGCAAAATCTGCCATGGCGGTCGCCGCATCCATTCCTTGTCCGGGGCATTGCGGGCACGCTGCAGGCGAGCATCGCTCAACACGGCGCCGCTCAATTCCCGAGGGCCTGCATCGAGGCATCTGCGCCTGAAGCACGCGCAGGCACGCGTCAAACCAGGAACAGCTTGTAAGCCGGATTGCGGGACTCGTCCCAGTAGCGGTAGCCAAGTTCGTCCAGAAACTTCTGGAAGCCGGGCTTTTCCTTTTCCGGCACCTGGATGCCGACCAGTACGCGGCCGTAGTCCGCACCGTGGTTGCGGTAGTGGAACAGGCTGATGTTCCAGCCGCGGCTCATGCTCTGCAGGAACTGCATCAGCGCGCCCGGCCGCTCCGGAAACTCGAAGCGGTACAGCACCTCGTTCACCGCCTCGGGCGCACGCCCGCCGACCAGGTGACGCACGTGCAGCTTGGC
>JAJYXA010000514.1 GCA_021791235.1 Pseudomonadota bacterium | reverse complement strand
GATCCGCCGCGCTGTTTTCTGCCTGTGCCTGCTGCTGGCGGCGCCCGCGCAGGCAGCCGCCATCCGCCTGGTCGACGATGCCGGGCAGACGCTAGGACTGGCCCGCCCGCCGCAGCGCATCATTTCTCTCACGCCGCATCTCACCGAACTCCTGTTCGCCGTCGGCGCCGGCTCGCAGGTGGTCGGCGTGGACAGCGCCAGCGATTATCCCGAGGCAGCGCGAACACTGCCGCGCGTCGGCGATTACAGCCGCATCCACTTCGAGCGCATCCTGTCGCTGAAGCCGGATCTGGTCATCGTCTGGGTAGGCGGCAACCGCGCGGCCGACATCCACGGCCTGAAAAAAATGGGCCTGCCCGTGCTGCACACCCAAGCCACCCGGCTCGACGACGTGGCACGCCTGCTGCGGCTGGTCGGACAGGCGAGCGGACACGCGGAGGAGGGGGACGCAGCGGCGCGGGATTTCTCCGCGCGGCTGGCCGCACTGCGTGTGCGGGTGGCGCGACAGCCGCCGCCGGGCGTGTTCTATCAGGTCTGGGATCGCCCGCTGATGACGGTGGGCGGCACCCACTGGATCAGCGATGCGCTGGCGCTGTGCGGCGCACGCAACGTGTTTGCCGACCTGCGTGCGGTTTCGTCGGTGGTGTCGCGCGAGGCGGTGCTGCGGCGCGCGCCGGCACTGATCGTGGGCGGCAGCGACGCGCCCGGCCTACGCCGCCCGTGGCAGCGTTTCGCCAGCCTGCCGGCGGTGAAAAAGGATGCGTTTGTGCGGGTAAACGCGGACTTGCTGCACCGGCCCACGCCGCGGCTGATCGAGGGCGTGGCCGAACTGTGCGCGGCGGTGGCGCCCTACCGGTGACGGTTGTCGCCTGATTTGCGGTTGGGGCAGTTTTCCTTGATGCAGTCGGCGTAGATCTGCAGCGAGTGGTCGTGGATGGAAAAGCCCCGCTCCTTGGCGATGCGGGTCTGCCGCTTTTCGATTTCACTGTCGTAAAACTCCTCGACCTTGCCGCATTGCAGGCAGACCAGGTGATCGTGGTGGTCGCCCTGGTTGAGCTCGAACACCGCCTTGTCGCTGTCGAAGTGGTGGCGTATCAGAAGCCCGGCCTGCTCGAACTGGGTCAGCACGCGATAGACCGTGGCGAGGCCGATGTCCTGGCCTTCGTCCGACAGCAGGCGATATACCTCCTCGGCAGTCATGTGCCGCTTGTCGCTCTGCTCGAACAGATCGAGAATTTTCAGGCGCGGCAAAGTGGCTTTGAGACCGATGCTCTTGAGATCGGACGGATTGCTCAATGGGGGCTCCAGAACGGGAACGCGAATACGTTATGATACGTTTTTTTTCAACTGCCCCAACCCTTCCGGTCTCCTGGCTATGCGTCACTTCCTGATTCCTGTCCTGCTTCTGAGCCTGGCCGCCGGCTGTTCCAGCGTAAAAATCGGCCCCCACCGCATCGATGTGCAGCAGGGCAACGCGCTCGATCAGGAAAACGTCGCCCGCCTGAAGCCCGGCCTCAATCGTTCGCAGGTCCGCTTCCTGCTCGGGACCCCGCTGCTGGTCGACCCGTTCCGCACCGATCGCTGGGATTACGTGTACGTGTATTACAAGGCGGGCAAACTGGCCGAGCAAAAGCGCATCACGCTGTTTTTCGAGGGCGACACGCTGGCACGCATTGAAGGCGATCTGCCGGAGCCGGCAACGCAATCCGCAGCTCCAGCCGCCGGGTCCACACCCGCAACGCCGCTTGCGCCGCCACCCGCAGCGGCTTCGCGCGCGGACGAACCGGCGGCACAGCCCGAGCCGGTCGCGCAGCCCATTCCGGCTGCGCCCGAGCCGGCGCCGCCTGAAACCAGCGTCGTGCCGCCGCTGACCAGCCCACGAAACCTCCCTCCCTACGTCGATCCGCGCCCGTCTGCCGAGTTGAGCCTGCAGCCCGAAACCGATGCCGCGAAAATTCAGCCAGACGTTATTCCGTCTTTTCCCGAAGCCGATTCGGCGCCAGCAGGCGGCGACGCCCCGGTGCTGAAGTCGGTGAATGAATGGGCGGCGGCCTGGGCGCGGCGTGACAAGACGGCCTATTTTGCCGCCTATGACGACCGCTTCGTTCCGCAAGACGGGATCAGCCGAGCCGAGTGGGAGAAGCGCAAGCGCCGGATGCTGGATACGGCAAAAAACATCGAACTCGAAATTGATTCGCCAAAGCTTGATCGGACAGAAGAGGGCACCGTGACGGTGACCTTCAACCAGTTTTATCGATCCGGCAACTACCGCGATGCCGTGGTCAAGCAGTTGCACCTGGTCGAACGTGACGGCCGCTGGCTGATCGTCGAGGAAAAGGTGCTGTCGGTCCTGCATGGTGCCCAGCCATGAGCGTGCGAATCGCGATTGCAGGCGTGTCCGGCCGCATGGGCCGCGCCTTGCTCGAAGCGGTGGCCGCCGATGCCGGCTGTGTGTTGAGCGCGGCGATCGACCGTCCCGGCAGCCCGCTGGTGGGTCAGGACGCCGGCGCCGCCTGGGGCGAGGCCAGCGGGGTGGCCGTGACCGATCGCCCCGCCGCAGCCTTGCAGGGCGCGCAGGCCTTGATCGACTTCACCCGTCCCGAAGCCACCTTCGGCTATCTCGAAGCCTGCATGGCAGCCGGCGTGCCGCTGGTGATCGGCACCACCGGCTTCGACGACGCCGGAAAGGCCCGCATCGCGGCGGCGGCGCAGCAGATTCCGATCGTGTTCGCCCCCAACATGAGCGTGGGCGTGAACCTGCTGATGAAGCTGGCCGAGCTCGCCGCCCGGGTGCTGCAGG
>JAJYXA010000360.1 GCA_021791235.1 Pseudomonadota bacterium | reverse complement strand
GTCCGGTCGATCTTCCCAAAGGGTGCCGCTTTGCTGGCCGCTGCCCGCAGGTGCAGGCCACCTGCCGCGAAATCGATCCGGTCCTCACCGCACTCGATGCGGACCGACAGGTGGCCTGCCTGTTTCCGGTCGCGGGCGCCCGATGAACGGGTACGCGTTATCCTCGCGCGGCGTGGTGACGTCGCCGCACCACATCGCCACCGCCGCCGGCCAGGCCGTCCTCGCAGCCGGCGGCAACGCCGTCGAAGCGGCGCTCGCCGTCGGCGCCACCCTCTGCGTCGTCTATCCGCACATGAACAGCCTGGGGGGGGACGGCTTCTGGTTGCTGTGTGACGAATCAGGCAGGCTGACCGGCCTTGACGGCGCCGGCTCTGCCGGCAAGGCCTATGCCCCCGACTTTTACGCCCGTCAAGGATTGCAGGCAATTCCCACCCGAGGTCCCCATGCCGCGAATACGGTGGCAGGCCTGGTCTCGGTGTGGGGGGCTGCCCATACGCTCAGCCGCACCCGCTGGAACGGACGATTTTCCTGGCATGACGTGCTCGAGCCTGCCAGTGGCCACGCAGAACAAGGCTTCGCGTGCAGCGCCAGCCAGGGTGACTTCCTGACGCAAAAGTGGACGGAACTCGGTGGGTTCGGAAATCTGACCGAAATCTATGCTTCTGATGGCCAGCCGACTCCGGCAGGCGCGATTTTCCGGCAACCTCAGTTGGCAGAATCGCTGCGTTTGCTGCAACGGGACGGGGCGGACGGCTTCTATCGCGGCGAGCTCGGACGCCGCGTCGCACAGGGCCTGGCCGATGCCGGCAGCCTGCTGTCCACCGAAGACCTGGCGGCGTTCCACTGCCGTCAGGTGGCTCCCATCAGCGTGCGCTACCGGAACGGGCTGGCCGTCAACATGCCACCGCCGACCCAGGGACTGGCTTCCCTGCTGATACTGGGTCAGCTCGACCATTTTTATCTGGCCCGCCACCCGCACCTTTCTGCCGACTACGTGCATCTCGTGGTCGAAGCGACCAAGCAGGCTTTTCGCCTGCGCGACCGTCATGTGGCCGATCCGGATCACGTCGTCGTCCCGGTCGACGAATTGCTCTCGCCCGCCACCACTGCGGAGCTGGCCGACGCCATCGACCCGTCGCGCGCAGCGCCCTGGGGCAGGGGCGTAGGGCCGGCGGATACGGTCTGGTTCGGCGTGGTGGACGCAAGAGGCCGCGCCGTCAGCGCCATCCAGAGCATTTACCACGAATACGGCAGCGGCGTGGTGGCGGGGGAAACCGGCATCCTCTGGCAGAACCGCGGCGCGTCCTTCTCGCTCGACCCGCGGCACGTCAATGTGCTGAAGCCGGGCAAGCGCCCCTTTCACACCCTCAACCCCGCCATGTATCTGGAGAGCGGCCGCCCGCGTCTGGTCTACGGCACCATGGGCGGCGACGGCCAGCCGCAGACGCAGGCCGCGGTCGCCACGCGCGCGCTCGACTATCGCCTGCCGCTGAGCGACGTGCTGGACAGTCCGCGCTGGCTGCTCGGGCGCACCTGGGGGCAGAGCAGCGACAGTTTGAAACTCGAAGGCCGCTTCGCGCCCGAGGTGTTCGACGAACTCGCGAAGCGGGGACACGTGGTGGAGCGGGTAGAGGACTACGCGCAGATGATGGGACACGCGGGCGTCATTCGCGTGCTGGACGATGGCGCCTGCGAGGCGGCTTCCGATCCGCGCAGCGACGGGGCCGCCGCCGGCGCCTGATTCGACATTCAACAACACGCAGGGCCGCCGACGGCCGCATGAGGGAATTCAATTGCTGGAAATCGTTTCTTTTCTAACCCTGGGTCTGGTTGCCGGGCTGCTCGCCGGCATGCTCGGGATCGGCGGCGGGGTCGTGGTCGTCCCGGCCCTGATCTGGATTTTCCAGCTTCACGGCCTGCCTCAGGAAATCATCCCGCACCTCGCCATCGGCACCTCGCTGGCCGCCATCGTGTTCACCTCGATGTCGGCCATCTGGGCGCAGCAGAGGCGCCGGGCCATCGACTGGCCGGTGGTACGCCTGCTTGTCCCCGCTACGCTGCTTGGCGGGTTCGCCAGCGGCTACCTGGCGGGTTTCATCCCCGCGGCCATGCTGAAGGGATTCTTCGCTGCGTTCCTGCTCTTCGTCGGCACCCAGTTCATGCTTGACTGGAAACCCGCGGCACACTGGCGTCTGCCGGGGCGAGGCGGCTTGTGGGGCGTCGGTCTCGGCATCGGTTCGCTTTCGGCGCTGCTCGGCATCGGCGGCGGCAACATCACCGTGCCTTTCCTGCATGCCTGCAATCTCGAACTCAAGCGTGCCATCGCCATCTCCACCGCGCTGGGCTTGCCGATCGCGCTTTTTGGCACGGCGGGCTTTGTATTGTCCGGATGGGGACACGCCCTGTTGCCGTCCGGCACCGTGGGCTATGTGTCGCTCCCTGCGCTGGCGGCGATCGCCGGCGCCGCCATGTTAACGGCACCCCTCGGCGTGCGGCTGGCGCACGACTTGCCGGTCAAGCGGCTCAAGCGGATTTTTGGCGTGCTGGTACTGGCGATATCGCTGCGCATGCTGTGGGACGTGCTGGCGTAAGCGGATGAACAAGGAGGTGCGTATGAACGACCTGGATCAGAAGGTTCTCGCCATGCTGGTCGACGACGGCCGCATGAGCTTCGCCGACATCGCCCGCGAACTGGGCATTTCCCGGGTTCATGCCCGCGATCGGGTGCAGCGCCTGATCGACGAAGGCATCATCGAAAAATTCACCGTTATCGTGAACCCGGAAAAGGTTGGCACCATTGTCTCGGCTTTCTTC
>JAJYXA010000157.1 GCA_021791235.1 Pseudomonadota bacterium | reverse complement strand
CCCGCATGCGGCGGCCGCCCCAGTGCTGGTGCAGCCATTTGCCGGTGCGGTTGAGCGCGTCGCGGGTGGCGGCGTCCGGCCACAGGGCAAAGAACAGCCGCAGCGTGTCGGGCTCGGATGAACGGGGTTCAGCCTGGCCGGATTCAGTCACGCGCGATCAGGCATACCGCTTCTGCAGCGATGCCCTCACCACGGCCGGTGAAGCCAAGCTTTTCGGTGGTGGTCGCCTTGACGTTGACGTGGTCGAGGGCGATGCCGAGGTCGTCGGCGATGTGCGCCGTCATGCGCGCGATGTGCGGCGCCATTTTCGGTGCCTGGGCGATGATGGTGGCGTCAACGTTGCCGACCCGCCAGTTGCGCTCGCGCAATTGCTCGGCCACGCGGCGCAGCAGGATGCGGCTGTCGATGCCGGCGAACGCCATGTCGGTGTCCGGGAAATGGCGGCCGATGTCGCCCAGCCCCGCCGCGCCCAGCAGCGCATCGCAGATCGCGTGCAGCAGCACGTCGGCGTCGGAATGGCCGGCCAGCCCCAGATCGTGGGGAATCTCCACGCCACCGATGATGAGCCTGCGGTTTTCGGCGAACGCGTGCACGTCGAAGCCGTGGCCGATCCGGATGTCATTCATTCAGCTTCCCCAGAATCAGGCCCGCCAACTCCAGGTCCTGCGGATAGGTGACCTTGAGGTTGCGGCTGTCGGACTCGACCAGCCTGGGCTGCAGTCCAAGTTGCTCGATGGCCGAGGCTTCGTCGGTCATGTCGCTGCCGGCGGCGCGCAGGGCTTCGACGAGCTTGCCGTGGCGGAACATTTGCGGGGTTTGTGCCTGCCACAAGCCGGCACGCGGCACGGTGGCTTCAGCGCGTGCGCCGGATTCACTATTGGCTGCAGCGCGCTTGAGGGTATCCGCCACCGGGACGGCGAGCAGACCGCCAACCGGGTCATCGGTCACTTCATCCAGCAACTTGCCCAGCAATTCGTCGGGCAAACAAGGGCGCGCGGCATCGTGTACCAGCACCCAATCGTCGGCAGCGCAGACTTTGGCGATGGCGTCGAGGCCGTTCAGCACCGTTTCGGCACGGCTGGCGCCACCGCAGCGCAGCACTTCGATGCGTTCTTCCCAGCCTTGCCAGGCGTAGTTATTCCAGCGTTTGTCAGTGGGCGAAAGCACGACAAAAATTTTCGAAAGGCGGGGCTCGCGTGCCAGCACCATCATCGCGTGCGCGATCATCGGAACCGAATTGAGCGGCATGTACTGCTTTTCAATGCTTCCGCCCATGCGTGAACCCGAGCCGGCGGCGGGAATCAGTGCGTAAAACTTCATGCGTCGCCTCCGGGCGCCAATACATCGCGGTTGCCGTTACTCTGCATCGCCGACACCAGGCCGGCGCGCTCCATGTCCTCGATCATGCGCGCGGCGCGGTTGTAGCCGATGCGCAGCTGGCGCTGCACCGACGAGATCGAGGCGCGGCGCGACTTCAGCACGTAGGCGACAGCCTGGTCGTACAGCGGATCGGCTTCCGCGCCCGCCTCGCCGTATTCGCCGCCGCCCTCGCCGCCCTCTTCCGGCGACTCGAGCACGCCTTCGATGTATTCGGGTTCGCCCAGCGACTTCAGGTAATCGACCACGCGATGCACCTCGTTGTCCGACACGAAAGCGCCGTGCACCCGTTGCGGCAGGCCGGTTCCGGGCGGCAGGTAGAGCATGTCGCCCTGGCCCAGCAGCGCTTCGGCGCCCATCTGGTCGAGGATGGTGCGCGAGTCGATCTTGCTGGACACCTGGAAGGCGATGCGCGTCGGGATGTTGGCCTTGATCAGGCCGGTGATGACATCGACCGACGGCCGCTGCGTCGCCAGGATCAGGTGGATGCCGGCTGCGCGCGCTTTCTGTGCCAGCCGCGCGATGAGTTCCTCGACCTTCTTGCCGACCACCATCATCAGGTCGGCCAGCTCGTCGATCATCACCACGATCATCGGCATGGTTTCCAGCGGCTCGGGATTGTCCGGCGTCAGGCTGAATGGGTGCGTCAAGGGGGTGCCGGCCTTCTTGGCGTCGCGCACCTTCTGGTTGTAGCCAGCAAGGTTGCGCACGCCGACCGCCGACATCAGCTTGTAGCGCCGCTCCATTTCCCCCACGCACCAGTTGAGCGCACTCGCGGCCTGCTTCATGTCGGTGACCACCGGTGCCAGCAGATGCGGGATGCCTTCGTAGATGGAGAGCTCCAGCATCTTGGGGTCGACCATGATCATGCGCACGGCGGACGGGTCAGACTTGTACACCAGCGACAGGATCATCGCGTTGACGCCGACCGACTTGCCCGAGCCGGTGGTGCCCGCCACCAGCAGGTGCGGCATTTTTCCTAAATCCGCCACCACCGGGTTGCCGGCGATATCCTTTCCCAGCGTGATGGTCAAGGGACTCGCGCTGTCGTGATAGGCCTTGGAGCCGAGAATCTCGGACAGACGCACGATCTGCCGCTTGGGATTGGGAATCTCCAGCCCCATGGTGTGCTTGCCGGGGATCGCTTCGACCACGCGGATGCTGATCACCGACAGCGTCCGCGCCAGGTCCTTCGCCAGGTTGACGATCTGGCTGCCCTTCACGCCGGTGGCCGGCTCGATCTCGTAGCGCGTGATGACGGGGCCGGGCGAGGCCGAGACGACCTTCACTTCGACGCCGAACTCGGCGAGCTTGCGCTCGATCATTAGCGAGGTGAATTCCAGCGCCTCGGGGCTCGCGGTTTCCACCGCCTCGTCGGCGGGATCGAGCAGATGCAGCGGGGGTAGCGGCGAATCCGGCAGGTCGGAGAACAGCGGCGCCTGTTTTT
>JAJYXA010000440.1 GCA_021791235.1 Pseudomonadota bacterium | reverse complement strand
TGCAGCTCGAACTGACCGAAGGCATTTTCATGCAGGACGTCGACGCCGCCGTGTCCCGGATCCTGGCCTTGAAGGCGCTGGGCGTGGCCGTGGCGATCGACGACTTCGGCACCGGTTATTCGTCACTGGCCCATCTCAAGCGTTTCCCGCTCGACGTCCTCAAGATCGACCGTTACTTCGTCAAGGACATCCAGCACTCGCCGGTCAACGAAGCGCTCACCAGTTCGATTCTCGCCCTGTGCCAAGGACTGAATCTCGGCACCGTCGCCGAGGGCGTGGAGAACCGGGAACAGCTCGACATGCTGCGCAAACTCGGCTGCCAGATCGTGCAAGGCTATTTCATCAGCCGGCCGGTGCCGGCAGACCAGATTGCCGCGCTGCTGGAACGCAACTGGCTGCAGGAACTCGAGCCGGCCTGAACGCGTCGGCAGGGTGGTGAAACCCGTTCCCGGCCGCTTCCCGCTAAAGAAAAGCCAGGCCGCGCCGAATCAGCAGGAGCGAACACCTTACAAAGGGGAGTTGGATCATGTCCGAGGGGTATCTGGTCATCACCGGGATCCAGGAAAACGGGAAAAAATTCCGCCCGTCGGACTGGATCGAACGCCTGTCGTCGACGCTGGCCAGCTTTCAGGTCGACCACCGCCTGCGCTATTCATCGGGGGTCCAGCCCTGCGTGATCGAAGGCGAAAACTGCCTGGTCGTCGCACGCTGGCTGGAAACCGCCAACCCGGCAGCGTATGACTATGTCATGGGGTTTGCCCAGGCGAACCAGTTGCGGGTCCAGATGGACCGCCGCAGCGACGCGCGCGCTTTATCGCGCAAAGCCTGACACGGCGCTAGGCCGCCCGCTGCCGGGCCGCCTCGAACACCGCCACCGCCAAGGCCGCGGCGGCATTCAGGGATTCGACCTTTCCCCGCATCGGGATGCGGATCGCCGCGCTCGCGGCGTCGCACACCGCCTGCGACAGCCCTGCCCCCTCGTTGCCCACGATCAATGCCAGCGGCCCGGTGAGCGTGCGCGCATACAGGCTGTTGTCGTCGGCCAGCGCGAGCGCGAGGCTTTCCCCCACAAAGTCCGCCAGCCATTCCACGATATCGGCACCGCTGACGAGCGGCAGCACGAACTGCGCGCCCTGCCCGCCGCGCAGCGCCTTGGGCGACCACGGGTCGTGGCAGCCCTTCGACAGCACCGCCAGGGTGGCGCCCGCCGCCGCGCCGGTGCGCAGCATGGAACCCAGATTGCCGGGATCCTGGATGTCTTCCAGCACGATGACGAGCGGCGTCGCGTCGAGGGCTGGCGGGGCCAGCCAGGCGGCCTCGGCGACCATGCCGGTCGGCGTGGCGACGGGCGTGAGCTCGGCGAACAGCGCATCGGGCAGCTCGACGGCCCTGGCGAGCGGACACTGCCCGGCAAATTGCTCGAACCGGCCGGCATCGAATGAAGCCGCGCGCACCAGCGTGTGCGGCTGGCCGCCAGCGTCGAGATAGGCCGCCAGCAGATGCTCGCCGTCGAGCAGGGTCATCCGGGCCTCGCGCCGCGCGCGGGCCGACTCGGCGAGCTTTTTCAGCCGCTTGAATATTGGATTGTCGCGTGAGGAAATGGCGGTTCCGGTCATGCGCCGATTATCCGCGATTCCCCTGGTGAGGCGTAAACTCACGCCATGCGCATCGCCCTCATCACCCCGTATGGCCGCGAGCATCGCAACGGCAACTGGCACACCGCCGCGCGCTGGGCGCGCTTCCTGCGCGAGGCCGGGCACACGGTGCGGACGCAGGTGGAATGGGATGGGCGCGGCGCCGATTTGATGCTGGCGCTGCATGCGCGGCGCAGCTTCGCCTCGATCCGCGCGTTCGCCGAGCGGTTTCCGAGCCGTCCGCTGATCGTCACCCTCACCGGCACCGACCTGTACCGCGATATCCACGAAGATGCCGACGCCCAGCAGGCGCTGGAACTCGCGCACCGCCTCATCGTGCTGCAGGATCACGGCCCCGACGAACTGGCCCCGCATCTGGCTGCCAAGGCACGGGTGATCTATCAGTCGGCGCCCGACATCGCCCGCCAGCCCGCGCCGCCGCATACCTTCGAGGTGCTGGTGATCGGCCACCTGCGCACGGAAAAGGACCCCTTCCGGGCGGCCCTGGCCACCGCCTACCTGCCCGAACATTCGCACATCCGGGTCACCCATCTGGGCGGCGCCCTCTCCGAGGAGATGGCCGAGACGGCGGAGATGGCGCAGAACAAGCTGCCGCGCTGGACCTGGGCCGGCGATGTGCCGCACCGGACCGTGCTGAAGCGCTTGGCGCGGGCGCATCTCATGGTCATCAGCTCGGTGATGGAAGGCGGCGCCAACGTGATCTGCGAGGCGCTGGCGGCCGGCGTGCCGGTGCTGGCCTCGCACATGCCGGGCAATATCGGCATGCTGGGCGAGGACTACCCCGGCTATTTTCCAGTCGGCGACGAACGGCAGCTGGCCAGGCTGCTGGACATGGCCGAAAGCGATCCCGACTTCTATGCCGCGCTGGCCAGCCACGCACGCCAGCGCCGCGGCCTGATGCGGCCGGAACAGGAGGCCAGCCGGCTGCGGCAGGCGGTGGCGGAATTCGAGCAAACCCCGGGCTGACGCCGCCCACTCCCAGTGCAGTGTCAGCCCGCTTGACGCATCGCGTATGCTGTTGCCTGTCCCGAAAAGAGTTTCCCCCATGCAAGCCACCGAACATTTCATCCCCGGCAAGGACGCCTCGCTCGAAGCGTCGATCGCCACCCTGCAGTTCAAGGTCGACGCGATCGGCTTCCACATCGAGGAGCGCTCCTGGCTCAATCCGG
>JAJYXA010000003.1 GCA_021791235.1 Pseudomonadota bacterium | reverse complement strand
GTTCATTAAATAAATGAGAAATATTCGTTTGTTTCATGTTACCCGCATCGGCATCATGGCGTCCATCATTCATTGGGAGCACGCACATGGCACTGGCACACGTATTGGGCGTTCCGCGCATCGGCCCGAACCGCGAACTGAAATTTGCGCAGGAGGCCTACTGGCGCGGCGAAGTCGACGAGACCGCGTTGAAGGCCGTGGCCAGCGGCATTCGCCAGGCCAGCTGGCGGCGGCAGCATGCGGCCGGGCTCGATTTCGTGACGGTGGGGGATTTCGCGTTCTACGACCAGATGCTGAACCACGTCGTGCTGCTGGGCTGCGTGCCTGAACGCTTCGGCTTTGGCGCGGCGATCGGCCTGCCGGAATATTTCCAGCTGGCGCGCGGCAACGACGCGTGCCATGCGATGGAAATGACCAAGTGGTTCGATACCAACTACCACTACCTGGTGCCCGAATTCAAACCGGACACGCAATTCTCGCTCGGCACGGACTGGCTGTTCGACGAAGTGGCCGAGGCCCAGACGGCCGGTTTCGAGGCCAAGCCGGTGCTGATCGGTCCGCTCACCTTCCTCTGGCTGGGCAAGGAAAAAGCGGCGGGCTTCGACCGCCTCGACCTGCTCGAGCGAGTGCTGCCGGTCTATGCGCAGATTCTGGGGCGCCTGAAAGCGCAGGGGGTGCAATGGGTGCAGGTCGACGAGCCGATTCTCGCACTCGACCTGCCCGCCGCGTGGCGGTCCGCCTTCGAGCGCGCCTACCACCACCTGAATACGGCGGGCATGAAGCTCCTGCTCGCCAGCTATTTCGGACCGTTGCGCGAGAATTTGCTGGTGGCGCTGAAACTGCCGGTGGCCGGGGTGCACGTCGATTGCGTGCGCGGCGGCGACGAACTCGCCCAGGTGATCGACTGGCTGCCCGCCACCAAGGTGCTGTCGGCGGGCGTGATCGACGGCCGCAACATCTGGAAGACCGATCTGAATGCGGTATTCGAGCGCTTCGAAGGTCTGCACATGCGGCTGGCCGACCGGCTGTGGTTCGCCCCCTCGTGCTCGTTGCTGCATGTGCCGGTCAGCCTGGCGGGTGAAAACCGGTTCGATGCCGAACTTCAAAGCTGGCTGGCGTTTGCCGACGAGAAAATCGCCGCGCTGGCCACGCTCAAGACCACATTCAATGCGGGCCGTCAGGCAGCGGCAGCGGCACTGTCCGACACTGTCCGGGCGCTGGTATCCCGCAGCGTCTCGCCCCGCGTGCATGACACCGCGGTCGGTGCGCGGCTGGCGACCCCCACGTCCGTGCACGATGCACGCAACCACCCGTTCATGGTCCGCCAGGCAGTGCAGCGTGAACGTTTCAGGCTGCCGGCCTTTCCCACCACGACCATCGGTTCGTTCCCGCAGACCTCGGACATCCGCAGTGCCCGTGCCCGTTTCCGGAAGGGCGAGCTCAGCGAGGCCGATTACACCGCCGCCATGCAGCGCGAGATCGGCCATGCCGTCGAAAAACAGGAAGCGTTGGGACTCGACGTCCTGGTGCACGGCGAAGCCGAGCGCAACGACATGGTCGAATACTTCGGCGAACAGCTGGCCGGTTTTGCGTTTTCGCAGAACGGCTGGGTGCAGTCCTACGGCAGCCGCTGCGTAAAGCCGCCTATCATCTACGGCGACGTCTCGCGTCCGCTGCCGATGACGGTGGGCTGGACGCGCTACGCGCAATCGCTGACCCGTAAACCGATGAAGGGCATGCTGACCGGTCCGGTGACGATGCTGCAATGGTCGTTCGTGCGCGACGACCAGCCACGCTCGGCCACGGCCCTGCAGATCGCCCTGGCGATCCGCGACGAAGTGGTCGATCTTGAGGCGGCCGGCATTGGCATCATCCAGATTGACGAGCCGGCCTACCGCGAAGGCCTGCCGCTCAGGAAAACCGACTGGCCGGCCTATCTCGACTGGGCGAGCCGCGCATTCCGCATCAGCGCATCGGGGGTGAACGACGCAACGCAAATCCACACTCACATGTGCTATTCGGAGTTCAACGACATCCTGCCCGCGATTGCCGCCATGGATGCCGATGTCATCACCATCGAGACCAGCCGCTCGGACATGGAGCTGCTGCGCGGCTTCGGCGATTTCAGCTATCCCAATGAAATCGGTCCTGGCGTGTATGACATCCACAGTCCGCGCATTCCCGATACGGCGGATATGGCGCGTCTTCTGGAAAAAGCCGCGCAGGTGATCGCGCCCGATCATCTCTGGGTCAACCCCGACTGCGGGCTGAAAACGCGCGGCTGGGCAGAGACTGAAACGGCGCTCGCCAACATGGTGGCGGCGGCCCGCCGCATGCGGCAGGCGATGCGGGTCGCCAGCCGGTAGCGGCCTGCGCTGGCGCACACCGCCATGAAAAAGCCCCGCAGGCGAGGCCAGCGGGGCTTTGTCTGCCGTCGAACCGCCGACGGCGAACTGAGCGGACGCTCAGAAACGGATCAATCAGTCATTGTCGCGACCATGGTGGCCATCGTGATCCTGTTCTTCCTTCTGGCACGGCGCGGTGATCATGATGGTGCGATCAACCTTGCTGTCGGGATGCTGCACGTTGATATAGGCGACATTCGGCTTGAACTTGTCGAAGTACAGGCCGGTGCTTTCCGCGCCGACGGTCGACAGGCTTGCCCACTTGCCGATGGCCTCGGCCACGCCGTCGTTGTTCTCGTCCTTGGCAAACCAGACGTCCTCGATGCCGCCCGGCTGGTCTTCGACGATGTAGATGTTGCCGTCGGCGTCGATCGCCAGGTTATCCGGGTTGGTGAAGGCGCTGCCGGCAGGCTGCTTGGTGGCCATGTCCAGCGTGTCGCGGCTGGCGAACAGCTTGACCGTGTCGCTGGACAGGTCGATCGAGAACACCTTGTGGTTGGTGGTGGTGGCCACGAACAGCATCTGCTTGTGGTTCTTCAGGGTCTTGATTTCCAGATCTTCCGGGCGGTCGAAACCGGTGCCCAGGAAGGCCGGCAGCTTCGGCGTGGCACGGCCGTCGATCGCAGTCAGGCCGTTGGGATCGGTCACGACCACGGCGCCCGGCAGGGCAACGCCGTTGTTGTCGGTCAGCGGAATCCAGGTGGCGGCACCGGTGGCTTCCTTGACCGTGCCGTCGCCCACGCGCAGCACGAAAGTCTGGCCGGCGGCGAAGAAGTCGTCGCCGTTGTCGGCATGCGGGTTGGCCGAGGTGAACTTGAAGATGTGGCTGCCGTTGCGCTCGTCGATGAAGTACAGGTTGTTCTTCTTGTCGAACGCCAGGCCTTCGTGCGACACGCGCGGCAGGATGTCGCGGTGCTTGATCACGATATCGGCGGGCTCGGCCAGCGGGTTGACCACTTCGAACAGGCGGCCGTACAGGCTGGTCGGGCCGGCCGGATCGCTCCACGACTCTTCGGCGGTAAGGAAAGTGCCCCACGGAGTCCAGCGGGAGGCATCGAACGACTTGTG
This sequence comes from Pseudomonadota bacterium, assembly GCA_021791235.1. Next base: position 14,113 of record JAJYXA010000003.1, on the reverse strand, counting down.
GCTGTCCAGCGCGGGGGCGGCAGACGGGCTGTGCCAGATGGTGGTGGTTTGCATGGTGCGCAGGTCGGTGCGCTGGATGCCGGCCTGGCTGGTTTCGAACACGGTGAACAGGAAGCGGCCGGCGTCGGGGCCGTTCTCGTTCACGGTGTGCATGTCGTAGTTGCCGCTGTCGAAGCGGTTGGCTTGGGTGGCATCGCGGGCGACGATGGTCATCTGGCTGAAGCGCGGCGAAGACAGCTTGTAGGGGGCGGACTCGGGCAGTGTGCCAGCGCCGGCATCGCCGGTCATGGGCGTGAAGTGGTCGAACGACGTGCTGCCGGCGAAGGCCGACGAACCGGCCAGAACCAGGCCGATTGCGAGCGAGAGTTTCTTGAGTGTCATGATGGGGTTCCCTTGATCGTAAGTGAAAGTCGTACCGACCTTCTTGTATCGATGCGGGGCCTAGGGGACTGATGAGGGCCCCCCATGCCGTACATCATCGGAATCGGTACGCGGCGCATCCTATCGGGCCGACATGTCATGCGTATTTCAGCCGGACCGATACACGTGATGCCTCCGGCTTATACGAGGGAACCGGATTGCGCGGCGCGGGTTACATCTGGGTCGCTGGCAGGGTAAGCCGCACCTGCAGTCCGCCGCCAGGGCGGTTGCCGAGCTGGATGCGCCAGCCATGCGCGCGGCAGATCTCGCGCACGATGGCGAGCCCCAGCCCGCTGCCGGGCACCTGGCGGGCTGGGTCGACGCGGTAGAACGGATCGAAAACCTTGTCGAGGTGATCCGGCGGGATGCCGGGGCCGCGATCCAGCACGTCGATGTGCACGCTGTCCCGGTCAGGGCTGCAGGCGAGCTGCGGTGGGCTGGCCGGCGCGTGGCGGCGCGCATTTTCCAGCAGATTGACGAGAACGCGTTCGAGCGCCGCCGGTTCGGTCGGGACGACGATGTCGTCGCAAGGCATGAACCCGGCCTCGTGTTCGCTGGCCAGGCGCGCGAGCCAGGGGGCCAGCACCAGCGGTTGCGGGGGACGCAGACTGATGCCGCGGCCATAGTCGATGAAGTCGCCGATCAGACGATCCATCTGCCCCAGGTAGCGTTCCATGTTGTCGAACAGCGCCGGATCGGGCTGCGCGCGCGCCAGTTCCAGCGCCATGCGCAGCCGCGTGATCGGGCTGCGCAGGTCGTGCGACACGCCGGCCAGCAGGGTGGCACGGGTCTGCGCGTGTGCCTGCACCTGCCGCGCCATGTCGTTGAATTCGCGGCTCAGGCCGTCCAGCTCGCGCACACCGTTTGCGACCGGCAGGGCTGGCGTCTCGCCGCGGCCGACGGCCTGGACGGCGTGCTCAAGCCGGGTGAGCGGCCGGGTCAGCCGCCGCGACACCCGATGGGCGACCAGCAGCGTGAGCGTGAGGCTGGCCAGCAGGATGGCCAGGATCGCCCGCGGTGGATTGGTGCCGATGCGCTCGCGCGAGAAGGCAAAGCGCAGGTGTCCGCTGTCCAGTTCGATGTCGGCCAGATAACGCTGCCGCAGCGGGTCCCATGCCACGCGGGCGGGCCGGCCGGTCAGTATGCCGAGCCGCTCCTGCAGCAGGTGAACGAAGGGCAGATAGCTGGTGTTCTCGCCGAGCGGGGTGTCCGCCTCGACCCGTTGCAGCCCGTGTTCCGTTGACAGCGCCGTCTCCAGCGCACCGCGGCGCTCGGGTGGCAGCTCGACCCAGGTTTGCGCGGACAGCACGATCAGCGCGGCGAAGTCATTCGACGCTGCGCGCAGCAGGGGCCACGCCACCCACCAGGCCGACAGGCAGAACACCACGAGCTGGAAGATCGCGATCCAGGCGGCGAAGGTCAGCGCCACGCTGCGCCTGAGCGAGGGCGTGCTCACGCCTCGTGCCCGACGAAGACGTAGCCGGTCCCCCACACGGTGCGGATGTAGCGCGGTGCGTCGGAGGCGTCGTCGAGCTTCTTGCGCAGGCGCGCCACGCGCGCATCGATGGAGCGGTCGAACGGCAGGCGGTCCGGCCCCGCACTTGCCGCAGCAACCAGGTCGTCGCGCGTGAACACCCGCCCCGGGTGGCCGGCGAGCACCTTGAGCAGCGCGAATTCGGCGCTGGTGAGCGCGACCGGCGTGCCGTTCCGGTGCAAAGTGCGGCGTGTCAGGTCGAGAACGTAGTCGCCGAAACGCAGGGTGCTGCCCTGCGGCGGCGTGCGCACCCGGCGCAGCAGCGCCTTGATGCGCGCCAGCAGCTCGCGCGGGTTGAAGGGCTTGGCGAGGTAGTCGTCGGCTCCGAATTCCAGCCCGAGGATGCGGTCGATGTCCTCGCCCCTGGCCGACAGCATCAGGATGGGCAGCGTTCCCGCCAGCCGCCGGGCGATCGACAGGCCGTCCTCGCCCGGCAGCATCACGTCGAGAATCAGCAGGTCGGGCGCGGTCTGCGCCAGCGCCGCGTCGAGTCCGCCGCCGTGACCCAGCACCGTCACCTGGTAGCCTTGGCCCTTGAGATAGGTGGACAGCATCGACGACAGTTCGAGGTCATCGTCGACGATCAGCAGGCGCGCGTTTTCCATGCGGCAAGCCTACCACCGCGCCCGCGGCGGCGTGTAGCCCTGTCACACATTGTCATACATCGTCGTGAATGGTCATGGCCCAGGCACAGGCGGGCAATCCTCCGCGGGAATACTGTGTTCCGTCGGCAGCGTTGCCGGCACTTCATCAACCTGTCTGGAGAACACCATGAAAACCGTATTGATCCCCCTGCTGCTGATTGCCGGAATGAACCTTGCTCACGCCCAGGAGACGTCTGCGACGACGACGCCCACCCCCGAACAGGCCCGCGCAACCTGGCAGGCGATGACGCCAGAACAGCAGGCGGCCGCCAAGGCCATGGCCAAGACCGAGGCGCAGCAGAAGCAGGCTGCCTGGGGCGCGCTGACGCCGGAAGAGCAGGCGGCCAAGCAGGCCGCCGCACGGGAGAAAATGCAGCCCTACCGCGAGTCGATGCAGAGCAGGATGCAGGCGCGCATGGGCAGCCGCCCGTTCGGCCACCGCTGAGTCCTCGCTTCCATTTCCCGCGGGGGGGTTCCGCGCCTGGTGTTCGCTGTGTTCGCATTCGTCAGCGACGCCCCCACCGCGGTGCTGACGGTCTGGGCGCGGCGATCGGTCTGCCCCGCAGGCCGATCGCCGCCTTGGATGATTGATTGATATCGTCAATCGCGGCTATCCAGATTATCCGTTAGATCGATATATCGATAATCTCTATCATCGCTCCTGTCTTGATTGACATTGCAAATCAACCAACAGGAGCGAATCATGCAGAACACGAAGTCCCCGACCATCCAGAACCTCGAAGCCGCCTTCGCCGGCGAGTCCATGGCCCACATCAAGTACATGTGGTTCGCGCGCCAGTGCCGCAAGGTTGGCGACGAGGCGACCGCCAAGGTGTTCGAGGACACTGCCGCGCAGGAGATGCTGCACGCCTTCGGACACGCCGAGTTGCTGTTTTCCGACGAGACGATGACGCCGGCCAAGTGCCTGCAGTATGCGATCGACGGCGAGACCCACGAGTACACCGAGATGTATCCCAGGTTCCGCCACGAGGCGATGATCGAGGGCAACACCGCTGCGGTGGCCGAGATGGATGAGCAGATCGTCGAATCGAAGGAGCACGCCGAGATGTTCAAGGCCGTGCTGGACAAGGCCGCCAAGCGCTTCGCCGCGCTGGCCAAGGTGGAAGAGAAGCACGCGAAGCACTACCAGGCGCAAAAAGACGCGATTGCCGCCTGAAGAATTTTTGAAGACTGCTTGATCAATTGAAAGGAAATATCATGAAAGCTTGGCAATGCATCGTTTGCGGTTACATCTACGACGAATCCAAAGGCGACCCGGAGCATGGCATCGCCCCCGGCACCCGCTGGGAGGACGTGCCGGAAGGCTGGGAGTGTCCGGATTGCGGTGTCTCGAAAGCCGATTTCGAGATGGTTGAAGTGACCGCTGTCTGATCGTCGCCGTACCGTGGGCTTCGATGTGAGGCCCACGCAATTTGAATTCAGGAGGTTTTCATGCACCCCATCGTCATCGTCGGTTCCGGCCTCGCCGGCTACACCCTGCTGAAGGAAATCCGCAAGCGCGACACGGCCACGCCGGTCACCCTCGTCACGGCGGACGACGGCGCGTTTTATTCCAAGCCCAACCTGTCGAATGCGCTCACCGCGGGCAAGACGGCGGCAGCGCTCGCCGGTGCCAGCGCGGAGAAAATGGCGATGGACCTGAACGCGACGGTGTCGCCGCATACCCGCGTGACGGCGATCGATACGCAGAGGCAGCGCATCCGCACCGGCAACGGCGAGCTGGAATACGGCAAGCTGGTGCTGGCCCTCGGCGCCGACCCGATTCCACACGGGCTTGCCGGCGCAGGTGTGGCGAGCGTGGTGGCAGTGAATGATCTTGCCGATTACGCGGCCTTCCGCAGCGCCATCGATGGCAAGCGGCGCGTCACTGTGCTCGGCGGGGGCCTGATCGGCTGCGAGTTCGCCAACGACCTGGCGCATGCCGGCTTCGCGGTTGACGTGGTGCACCTGGGCGAGTGGCCGCTGGAGCGCCTGCTGCCGGTCGAGGCCGGGCAGCGCCTGGCCGACAGCCTCGCCGCGCTGGGGGTGGGCTGGCATTTCGGGCGTACCGCCAAGAGCGTCGAGCCGACGGCAGGCGGATATCAGGTCAGGCTGGACAACGGGGAGGCCATCGTGGCGGATGTCGTGCTCTCGGCGATCGGTCTGCGTCCACGAACCCAGTTGGCGCAAGCGGCGGGCATCCCGGTCGGGCGCGGCATCCCGACCAATCGTCTGCTCGAAACCGGCGTGGCGAACGTGTACGCGATGGGCGACTGCGCCGAAGTCGAGGGGCTCAATCTGCCCTACGTGCAGCCGCTGATGGTGCAGGCGCGCGCGCTGGCCGCCACGCTCACCGGCACGCCGACGCCGGTAGCGTACCCGGCGATGCCGGTGATGGTGAAAACCCCGGCGCATCCCGTGGCCGTGCTGCCGCCCAAACTCGGCGCGGCAGGGGGCTGGAAAGTGGAGTGCGGGGATACCGGCATCTGCGCACTGCATGTGGACGACCACGGCCGCCTGCAGGGCTTCGCGCTCACCGGCAGCGAAACCGGTCGCCGCAATACGCTGGTGAAGGAACTGGCAGCCTGAGTTTGGCCCGGTCGCTACGCGCCGCCCTGAGCAGGCTGCGGTTGCAGCGCGTCGATCAACGGGCAACACACTTTGCCCCGCCTGGTGGCACAGCGGCCGACGAGTTGCGCCAATACGCCCTCGATGCGTTGCAGATCGGCCAGACGCTTGCGCACATCGGCGAGCTTGCGCTCGGCGATGGCGCGGGCATCCGAACACTGGGTGCCGTCATCCAGCTGTAATAACTGCGCAACCTCATCGAGCGTAAACCCGATGCGCTGCGCTGCCTTGATGAACAGCACGCGCGCTACCTCCGCCTGGCCGTAGCGACGGATGCCGCCCAGCGGCTTGTCCGGTTCCGCCAGCAGGCCACGACGTTGATAGAAGCGGATCGTCTCGACGTTGACCCCGGCTTCCTGCGCCAACTTTGAAATAGTCAGTCCCCGCATCTTGACTCCGTACTTGGGTACGGAGCCTATGCTACGTCCACCGAGGCAAACAGGAAAGACCGATGGACACCAAGCAGGCTCTGTGGGGGAGCGCACTGGCAGCAATCGGTGCTTCGCTGTGCTGCGTCGTGCCCCTGTTGCTTGTTACGCTGGGTATGGGGGGCGCGTGGCTTGCCACGCTGACCCGGCTCGAACCTGCGCGTCCCGTTTTCGTTGCACTCGCGCTCGGGCTGTTGGCTCTGGCAGGGCGCAAGTTGTATCGCCGTCCTGTAGCGTGTGAATCGGGAAAACCGTGTTCCGTTGGCGTGGTGCTGCATCGCCAGCGCCTGATTTTCTGGCTGGCGGCCATTCCCTTGCTGCTCCTGCTGGCATTCCCATGGTACGCATCGTTGTTTTATTGAGGATGTCTTATGAACACGTCTATCTGGCTGGCAGCCTTGCTGGCCCTGGGCACCACCCCCGCGCTGGCCGCACAAAAGACAGTCGTGCTGGCCGTCCCCGGCATGAGCTGCGCGGCGTGTCCAATCACGGTGAGGAAAGCGCTGACCGAAGTGAATGGCGTGATCCGTGCGGAAGTTGATTACGACAAGCGCCAGGCCATGGTGACGTTCGATGATGCCAGGACGAGCATCGACCATCTCACCCGTGCCACCGCCGAGGCGGGGTATCCGTCATCTATCAAGGGAGGGGGCCAGTGAATGTGATCCTGGAATCCACCCTGACCTGCCCCCTTTGTGGTCACGTCAAGACCGAAACCATGCCCACCGACGCCTGCCAGTGGTATTACGAGTGCGAAGGGTGTCACACAGTGCTGATGCCGCTACCGGGGGACTGCTGCGTGTTCTGCTCATACGGCACGGTACCCTGTCCACCCATTCAGGTACGCGGCGAGCAGGGCGGATGCTGTCAGGGCTGAGATTGCCAGCCGGGTCTTCAGCAGCGCTGGCAGGCCACCACCGGCAGCCCGCGCGCGATCCAGCCCGGACCGGCGCTGCCCCCCAGCATGCCTTCCTTGATGTTGTAGACATGGGTGAAGCCGGATTCGCGCAGCACTTTCTGGGCATTGGCCGAGCGATTGCCGGCGAGGCCGATCAGGGCAACCGGCGTCTGCCGGTTGCCGCCGGTTGCCGTGTCCACCTGCCGGACAAAGCCTGCTTCGCCCTGCACGTTCGTCATGTCGATGCGCAACGCATCTTGGGCCACACCGGTTTTCCGCCATTCGTCGGGCGTGCGCACATCGATCAGCGTCAGCTTGCCTGCCTGGGCCTGCGCGTAGGCATCGGGCGCAGCCATGGTCGGCCCTATGTCGTTGGAGCAGGCCTGGATCGACAGCAGTATGAACGCGGCAAATGCCGTAACCGACAGACGGGACACCGGCATGATTGCTCCGCAGCTGGACTGGACTGGCGCATAGTGTATCCGTGGAGAACGGTGTCCGATAGCGGCCGCGTAGCCAGCGCCGCCGACATGCGCGAAAATGCCGCATGGACATCTTCCGCACCTTTCACCTGCAGTGCGCGCGACGCCTGCCAGCCTTGCCGGAATCGCATCCCTGTTCACGCCTGCACGGTCATTCGTTCAAGGTCGAATTGACTGTCAGCGGCGACATCGATCCCGTGCTCGGCTGGGTGCTCGATTTCGCCGACATCGAGGCGGCATGGCAGCCCATCCACGCTGCGCTGGATCATCGTTGCCTCAACGACATCGGCGGACTGGCTAACCCCACCAGTGAGAACCTGGCCGTGTGGTTGTGGCGACAGCTCAAGCCGGCGCTCCCCGGCCTGAGCGCCGTCACGGTCATGGAAACCCACGACTCGGGCTGCACCTACCGCGGCTAGCCCCCGCCGACCGCCGAGGGGGCAAAGCGAAGGCCGGCCCCATGGCGGAAGGTTTCCACCACGGGGCCGGCCCGGGCTGCCATCTTCCTGCGGTGCTTAATTCCCCATGTCGTCGAACACCAGATCGGCATGCGGGGTGTCGGCCACGTTTTCATCGATCATCAGCCAGGTTTCTTCGTCGACGATGTCTTCGGCGGGATGGTGGGCGAAGGCCGAAAACGAGGCGAGCAGGGAGGTGAGTACTGCAGCTTGAAGGATGCTTTTCATAACCGGATTCCTTATAAAGAATTGAAAGTGGAACGTGTCACTCGGTCTGCTGCGACCGCGTATCGAGGCGTTCGCGTCGGCCGATGGAAAGCATCTTAGGCAGAGGGGGTGTCGGGCGTGTGTCCTGCCGGCATCAGTGTGTGGCAGTGTGTGACAGGGCGGCGGTCCGGGCGCGCAAAAAGAAAAGGGGCACACGAATCGTGCGCCCCTTGTCCTGCAACGTGCTACCAAATATTAATGGGTGTGCTCGGTGCCGCCGTCTTCATGACCAGCTTCGGTGCTGGCCTCGTCGTGGCCGCCGGACTTGCCGTGGAAAATCTTGCTTTCCGTTGACTTGCTGCCGCCTTCCGAACTGTCATGGTGCGAACTGCCGCCTTTGTGGGCACTGCTGCTGTGGCTGCCACCCTTGTTGCCGCCGCCCATGTACTTCGGGCCCTTCTTGCCGTCCGAATGACCGCTATCGGAATGGCTGTCGGTGTGGCTGTCGGCTGCATACGCCACTACGCTGCCCGTTGCCAAGCCCGCTGCCAGCAACACCAGCGTTACCAATTTGCTGTAAGCATTCATTCTGAAAACTCCTGTTGCGTGTAATGCACCGGGCGGCGAACCGCCCGGTCAAGCGATCAACGAACGGCGTTGTCGTGAACGAACTCGATCACGGCCCGGTAGTCGTCCGCAGCCGTCGCAAAGTCGTCCGCGCCGCCCGTTGCCGTCGGGTCAACCCAGTTGGTGCTGTTGAACACGGCGTCGTACAGGTTTACCACGGTCGGGACGTAGACATTCTTCGCGGCGTCGTACACCAGAACAGTTGCGGTCGCATTCTTCCAAGTCGTGTAGCGATCGTAGTTGGTGGTGGAGAAGTCGTAGTACGTGGTGCCGCTGTTGATCCCCAGGATGGAGTTCATGTAGACCACGGTGTCCACGCTGATGCTGCCGTACTTGTCAGAAGCGGCCGCCAGCAAGGATGCGGGATTGAACCCGGCCGGCAGTGTCACGCCTGGCAGCGAACCGGTGGTCATGTACTTGTCGTACAGCGCCAGGTTTTCCAGCGGCGAGTCGATGGTCACGCCATCCACCGCCAGACGGCCGGTCGAGTCCAGGGTCACGGTGCCCGCGGTCAGCTTGGACAGCGCTTCGGTCAGCGAATGATCCAGTACCTTGCTCGGTGCGCGGCCCACGCTCAGGCGGCCCAGATCGACTTCAGCCGAATAGACCGGCACACCGTTGATGGTGGTGGCCAGTTCGCCGTCCACATAGGGAATCACCACGAGATTGCCGGAGGCATCCTTCAGTGGAACCAGGTTGCCGGAGGCATCGTAGACATAGGCGATGACCTGCACCAAGCCATCGGTGGTCAGGATGGGCGCACCATTGGCGTCGCGCAGCACGACGACCATGTCGCCGAACAGGTCACCCTTCTTGGTGCCGGCGCCGGCAGGCTTGCCGCCGCCGCCGGACTTGCCGCCCTTCACGCCCGCCCATACCGGACGGTCGCTGTCTTCTTCAGCGGCCGGAATGCGGAAAATCTTCTTGCTCGCCTCGCCGCCCTTGCCCTGAGCGCCCTTCTGGCTGCCTGCCTTGCCCTTGTGGCCGCCGCTCTTCTTGGAGGAACCGCCATCATCCGCAGCATGGGCAGCCGAAATTACGCCCAGATCCAGACCGGTGACCGAGTTGACGGCCAGCGGAACAGCCAGCATCGCAAACATTGTGCCGCCCGCGAGGATCAATTTTTTGAAATTGTATGTGGGGTGTGTCATGTATCTCTCCATATTTGTGATTACTTCGACCTTTTGTGCCCGATCTTGCGGCCGGACCAAAATTAAATTCACTACAATTGAAGACTAGCAGGTCCCTTTAAAACGACCATTGATTTTTCGCAATGTCCATTCATTTATTTGCATCGGATTCAGTGGCTTAGAAGCGGTAGCCGATGCCCAGACGGGCCAGGGTTTCCGTGTTGTCGAAGCGCATGGCGTCCTGCGTGGCCTGGGTCGACACGAAGTCAATCGTGTCGTTGTAGCGGGTGTAGCTGTAGTCCATGCGAACGAAGGTGTTCTGCGATGCCGGAATCTCGGCGCCGACCCCGACGCGCGTCCCGCCGAGCGTGTCGCTGCGGTTGACCCAGGTCGACGTGTTGTTGCCGCGGTTGTAGAGCGTGTTGAAGCGGGTCTGCACCTGGCCGATGCGTCCGTACAGCAGGCTGCCGTTGGGCAGCACGTAGCCGACGCGCACGCTGCCGCCATAGCCGCCGCGCTTGTCTGCTGCGAAGTCGCGGCCGCCACTGCCACCGCCGGCGACACGGTCATGTTCCCAGCCGAAGTTGGCCGCTTCGGCTTCCAGTTCCAAGCCGAGGTAGATCTGGCCGAAGGTGTGGCCGTAGCCGGCGAAGAAGCCGCCGGTGAAGCCCGAGCGGGCGAAGTCGCCGGTGAAGGCGTAGTTGCCCGGGATTGCGCCGATGTCGTGGGTGCCGGTCAGCTGGGTGCCCAGCGTGCCGTGGCCGAGGTTGGCGCCCATGTAGAGGCCGCGCAGTTCGCTGGCCGGACGGGTGGCGACGGCGGGGCGCTGGCCGCCGAAGCGCCAGCCGAGGCCGAGGCTGAAGACGGCGTCGCTGGTCTCGAAGCTTCCCGTCGTGGTGTCGGTCGGCAGTGCGCCCGACTGGTAGGTCACGTCATAGCTGCCGTAGCGGGTGACGCTGTAGTCGGTGCGCACGAACAGGTTGCGCGAGGCCGGGATTTCCAGGCCGAGGCCAAGGCGGGTGCCGGTCTCGGTGTGGTCCTGGGCGAACGCGCCGGATGCGTACTGGTTTTCCGTGTAATAGGTATGGAAGTCGGTGCGTACCTTGCCGAGCTTGCCGTACAGCATGCCGCCGTCGAGCAGGTAGCCGGCGCGCAGGCTCAGGCCATAGTTGCTGTCCTTGTCGACATACTCGGTCCGCGCATCGTCCTTGGACTTGCTGTGCTTCCAGTTGGCGTTGCTGTCGCCGCCGTCGAGTTCGACGCCGAGATACCAGTTGTCGGCGAGCTCGGTGCCCCAGCCGCCGAACAGGCCGAAGCTGGCGCCGAAGCCGCCCATGTCGGCGGTGTCGGTGTTGTTGGGGGCACGCGGGTCCAATGTGGCGGTGGTCAGGCCGCCATGGCCCAGCTGGGCGCCCAGATAGAAGCCGGAATACAGGCCCTGCGCACGCGGCGCCTCGGGCGCGCCGGCCTCGCGTTCGGGAATGATGGCGTAGTCGCGGTTGCGCGCCGGCGTGTAGCCGACGCTGACCAGGATCTGGTTGCGGCTGTATTGCGCGGCGATGTCGCTGGAGGCGCGATCGATGATGCGCAGGTCAGCGCCCAGATACACGTTGGGCATCACGTAGTAGCGCAGGCCGGCGCCGGCGTCGATGATCTTGTCGACGCGGGCGAAGTCGTTGAAGTCGCTATGCGTGTAGGCGGCGCGGCCGTTGACCGACAGCTTGCTGGTCAGGTGGCGTTCCACCTCAAAGCCGTAAGTGGTGTCGGTTGTACTGGAGGCATAACTGGGACTGCTGAAGACGGTGGTTTCTTCGAGTGAACGGTCGATGAAGAAGGTCGCGGTTGTCAGCGAAGTCGGTTTCCACGCCGCCAGCAAGCCGAAATACGGCTTGGTGATGTCGGAGAACCCGCTGTAGTCGAAATTCTGGCCCATCACGCCGGCGAAGGCCTCGCCCGCCAGGCGCTGGGGCTGCAGGGTGAATTTCACCCCGGCCGCGGCACGGTAGCCGTCCGAGTCGCGATTGAAGGTCTGGCCGGGGATCAGGTTGTCGTAGCGGCGATTGTCGGTCGCCACCTGGCCAAAAAGCTCGTATCGGGGTGACAGCACATAGCCCAAGCGCACGCCCAGCGAATTCAGGTTGTGGTCGCGATAGTCGTTGTTGGTCGCCAGGCCGGTGGCACCTTCAATTCCGTTCTTGTAGTCGTACTGGTCGTAGGTGCCGCCGAGGCGCAGACGGAAGGCGCCGAACGCGTGGGCGAGGCCGAGGTGCGCTTCCTCGTGGTCGTACAGGGTGGGCTCGATCTGCCCGATGTCGCTGCCCGGGGTGGAACGGTCTTCGTGGTCGCGCGAGTGGCGGGCGCCGCCAAATACGTTGGTCGTCGGGCTGAGGTCGTAGCGGCCGTCGAAGCCGAGCCAGTAGTCGTTGACGTTTTCCGTGTCGTGGTTGCGGTATCGGTCGAAGTCGCCGCCCGCGTCGAAGTTCAGCGCGTGCTGCTTCCAGTTGGATTTCAAGGCGATCGACGGCGACAGCGTGTAGACCACGTCATCGGTCACGTAGGTGCGCGTGGGGGCGTAGGGGCGCTCGGCGTAAATGTTGTCGTCGTAGGTGGCGGCCAGTGTCACTTCCGGGAACACCAGGAACGAGCCCCAGGGAATGCCGGGAAACTCGTTCGGCTGCGTCGGGAAGACCGATGTCATCGGGCGGGTCGCCAGCACGGGGGGAACCGTGGTGACGGGTGCGCCGGCCTGGGTGCCGCTTGGGCTCTGGTTCTGGGTCTGGACCGGGGGCGTGGCCGGCGGCGCGCCCCACACGTTGAACGATGCGGCGCCAAACAGGGTGGCCATGCACGCGGCCAGCGGCTTCAAAGCATGTTTCATTGGAGTTCTCCGCAGGCGGGCCGCCCGCCTTCGCTTATTAGGGTTTCAACTTGTTAGAACAAAAACTTGAAGTGATTTTAATGGGCTTTTGCAGCCGATTTTTCCCGATTGACAATTGTCAATGCAACATTGTGACCATTAAACAACACACGCCTTAACCGTGGGCCAGTTGCGTCAATCCGTTGTGGTCGTAGTCGACGCAACCGCCCTTCTCGATATGGATCAGGCCGCGTCGCCTGAATTCGGCCATGATGCGACTGGCGGTTTCGGTGGTGATGCCGAGCAGGGCGCCCATGTCCTCGCGGCTCGGCATCAGCGTTTCCGACAGGGTGCCGGTGCAGCCGAGCGTGATCAGGAGACGTGCCATGCGCGCTTCCGCCGGGCCGGTGGAGAGTGCCACGATGAAATGATCGGCCTGGTCGATCGACCGCTGCCAGCGCTGCTGCAGGGCCTGGTGCACGCTCGGGTTGGTCTTGTCGAGCTGGAGTATGACCTCGCTCGGGATGCGGCAGACATCGGCGTCCTGCAGGGCGATGGCAGTGTGGTGATAGCGCTCGCCCACCAGCGTTTCCATGCCGGCCACATCGCCGGGGCGCAACAGCCGCACGATGCGCTGTCCGCCGTTGGGCAGGTCGACCTTGAGCTTGATGAGTCCGTGACGAAGGGTGTAGACGCAGGGTGCCGCCGCCCCCTGCTCGTACAGCACTGCATTTTGCGGGACATGCAGGTTGTCGATCGGCTGCAGGATCGTGTCCAGTTCGTGTGTGGATAGACCCGAGAACAGGACGAAATTGCGTACGTCGCATACGGCGCATTTCGCGCGGCCGATCCACTGGGGATTGGTGCAATTCGTTTTCATGGGATGGCGCCCTTGCCGGAGGGGGCGTCATCATGCGGTCGACGATCTGGGTACATCGAATTCCATTCTTCGTTATTTTGAACACGCTGTGTCATCGGGCGCCGTGTGCAGTGACTTGCGGCCGGGCATTCCGGATGGGCGGCACGTATTTACCACACCCTAGGTTAATTGCTCCTTGCGAAAAATCAATTTGCAGCAAGCATGCGGGCGGGCGATTGAGTGCGTGCGGGGTCGAAATGGATCTTGCATTAATCTAATAATCGTGCGAATGTACGTTTCGTGGACAAACGTCAAACCAAAGACCTGCTCTACGAACAGGTCGCCCGCATCGGCAAGGCCGTCTCCAGTTCCAAACGGCTGGAGCTGCTGGAAATCCTGGCGCAGGGCGAGAAAACCGTGGATGCCCTCGCTGCCGAGGCCAATATCGACATCAAGCTGGCGAGCGCGCACCTCAAGGTGCTGAAGGCGGCCCGCCTGGTCGAGGCGCAGCGCGACGGCCGCTTCATCGCCTATCGCCTGTCGGGCGAGGACGTCAGCGCCCTGTGGGTCAACCTGCGCACGGTGGCGGAAGAACATCTGGTTGAACTGAAAGTGGCCATGGACCGGATCTTTGCCGCGCCGGAAAAGCTCGATACCGAAACACGGCGTTCGCTGATGGAAAAGGCGCGGCGCGGCGAGGTGGTGGTGATCGACGTGCGTCCCTCTGCCGAATTCGCCAACGGCCATCTGCCGTTTGCCCGGTCGATGCCGCTTGAGGAAATCCGCCAGCGCATCAAGGAACTGCCCGCCGACCGCGACATCGTCGCCTACTGCCGCGGACCGTTCTGCATGATGTCCGCCGAGGCGGTGGCGCTGCTGAAGGAGCACGGCTACCGCGCGCAGAAGATCGCCGACGGCATCCCCGAATGGCAGGCGGCCGG
>JAJYXA010000535.1 GCA_021791235.1 Pseudomonadota bacterium | reverse complement strand
GGGGTGCACTCCATTGCTCATTTGCTGCTGATCATAGCCACCGCCATCGCCGCAATGCTGGTGTTCGCGGCGGCGACCCAAGGCTGGTTCCTCACCCGCAGCCGCTGGTACGAATCGCTGGCGATGCTGCTGGTGACATTCACCTTGCTGCGTCCGGATTTCTTCCTCGATTACATCTATCCGAAATATCAGCTGACGCCGCCGCAAAAGCTGCTGGAACTGGCGAGCGCAGCGCCGCCGGGCAGCGGCCTGCGGCTGCGCATCGAGGGCATGACCATCGAAGGCAAGGAATTGAAAAAGACGGTGCTCTTGCCGCTTGGCGGCACGGGCACCGCTGCGCAGCGGATATCCAAGGCCGGCGTGACCATCATGAACGTGCCGACCGGGATGCAGATCGCCGCCGTATCCCTGCACAGCCCGGCCGATAAAGCCGGCTTCGAACAAGGATTCATGATCACGGGCATAGAAACTGCACTGCCCCGGCCCGCACAGGAATGGATGTACGTCCCCGCGCTGCTCGTGCTCGCACTGATCATGTGGCTGCAGCGGCGCCGGGCCACGGTCGAGCCTGCACCGCGAGTTGCAGCCAAGGCGGGCTGAAAACTACTGCGCATCCCGGCGCAATGCGGCCGTAGCGCGGATCGTGCCTGGTTTCACGGCGAGGCGGGCCCTTTTTCGCGGTACTTGTCGTAGACCACGCCGTCCGCGAACAGTGCGGCTATGTCGGCGGCGGCGTAGCCGATGCTGCGCAGTACCTCGGCCGAGTGCTGGCCCAGCCACGGCGCAGGCTTGCGGATCGCGGTGAGCTCGCCGCTCGACTTGATCGGCATACCGATCGTTTTCATAGGGCCGATGATCGGATGGTCCATGTCCACCACCATGTTGCGCGCCTTGATGTGGGGGTCGCGCATGACCTCCTCGTAGCCGAACACCGGTCCGCCAGGCACGGCGGCCGCATCGAGCTTCTCCACCCAATGGGCCGTAGGCCGCGTCGTCAGCACGGCCTCGATTTCCCGCTCGAGCGCGTCGATGTTCTTCAGCCGGGAAGCCGCCGTGGCGAAGCGCGGGTCGCTGAGCCATTCGGGCTTGGCGCACACCCTATTGCAGAAATTGTTCCACAGTTTCTCGTTGCTCGCGCCGACCGTCACATAAGCGTCCTGCGTCTTGTAGGCCTGATAAGGCGCCGAGCGCCGGTGGCGGGTGCCGGTCGCCGTCGGCAATTCGCCCGCGCCGAAATAGGCGCCGAATTCCCACGGTGTCCAGGCAAGCCCCGCTTCGAGCAGCGAGGTCTCCAGATACTGCCCTTGGCCGCTACGCAGCTTGCCGATATACGCGGCGAGAATGCCGTAGAGCGCGGTCACCCCGCTCGCAATATCGTTCATCGCAATGCCGACCTTGGCCGGACGCCCGCCCGGATAGCCGGTCATCATCATGATGCCCGACATGCCCTGGGCGATGATGTCGAAACCGCCTTTCTTGCCGTAAGGCCCGGTCTGGCCGAAGCCCGACATCGACGCATAGACGACGCCGGGATTGAATTGCCTGACCGCGTCGTAGTCGATGCCGAGTTTCTTGACCACGCCCGGGCGGAAATTTTCGGTAATGATGTCGGCGCGCGCGGCGAGCTTGGCGAAAATCTCCTTGCCGCGCGAATCTTTCAGGTCCAGGGCAAGGCTTTTCTTGTTGCGGTTGAGCACGGCGAAGCAATAGGATTCGTCGTTGATCTTTGGATCGAAGCGGCGCGAGGTGTCACCTTCAGGAAAGTCCTCGATCTTGACCACCTCCGCGCCCATATCGCCGAGCACCATGCTGCAATAGGGCCCGGCCATGACGTTGGTGAGGTCGAGCACGTTCACGCCTTCTAACGGCAGCGCCATGTCAATTGCTCCTTTG
The DNA here is from genome assembly GCA_021791235.1 of Pseudomonadota bacterium. The sequence continues at coordinate 933 of JAJYXA010000535.1, read as the reverse complement.
CTTATCTGAAGACGGGCGGCGACGATTTCGTGCGCGATCAGCTGATCACGGTCAGCTGCGCCGTGTCGATTTCGATCCACACCGGCTGGCCTTCGTCGAACACTTCCTGCGGCCGCGCGGTGACGCGCAGCAGCTGCGCGCTCCCCGGCAGCGTCACGTGGTAGTCCCAATACTCGCCGAGGTAGGCGCGGCGCAGCACACTGCCCTGCACGCAGCAGCGGCCATTGCCGCCGCCTGGATTCTGTTTGTGCAGATGGATGCTTTGCGGGCGGATGGAGACCAGCACGTCCGGCGACAGTTTGCCCTCGGCCTGCAGGGTCTGCGCGGGCACCGAGAAGCCGCCGAAATGCACGGCCTCGCCGTTCGCTTTTCCCTCGACGAAATTGGTGCGTCCAATGAAGCCGGCCACGAACTTGGTCTTGGGCCGGCCGTACAGGGCATAGGGTGCATCGATCTGCTCGATGCGGCCCTTGTTCATCACGGCGATCCGGTCCGAGGTCACCATCGCCTCGGCTTGATCGTGGGTCACGTATACCGTAGTGATCTTGAACTCATCGTGCAGACGGCGGATTTCGAAGCGCATTTCCTCGCGCAGGTTCGCATCCAGGTTGGACAGCGGTTCGTCCAATAGGAGCACGGCGGGCTTGACCACGATGGAGCGCGCCAGGGCAACGCGCTGCTGCTGCCCGCCGGAAAGCTCGGCCGGATAGCGCTCACTCAGCGCGCCGAGTTGCACCACATCGAGGATCTCTGCGACACGGCGGCGGATCTCCTCCGGCTTCACCTTGCGAATCTTCAGGCCGAATCCGACATTCTCCGCCACGGTCATATTGGGCCAGATGGCGTAGCTCTGGAAAATCATCGACATCTGCCGTTTTTCCGGCGGCAGGCTGGAGTTCGCCGAAGAAATCACCTGCCCGTCGAGCTCGATGG
>JAJYXA010000118.1 GCA_021791235.1 Pseudomonadota bacterium | reverse complement strand
ACAGGATTCAGCAAACGGCTTGTCGGTCAAAGTCGCACCCCCGGTTTCTTGCATTGGCACTGGTATTCCAGTCCTTCACCCGGCGTAATCGGGCGCGGGCGATTCGCCTGAGTTGAAGGAAATACAGCCTGAAATCAGGGTAGCGAGTAATAACAAGACAAGGGTACGGGACATGGTGTCTCCCTGGATTGAACGGGGTGTGCGCTTACGCGGCCGTGAGGTCGACCAGCCGGCCGTCGGCCAGCAGCAACGCGGCATGCACCGGTTTATCGGGGTACAGACCAGCCAGCAGCATCCGGTAGCCGGCCAGCTGCGACCGATGGTGCTCGGCCAATTGTGCGTCAGGCAGGCTGCGGCTGTCGTCACCGGTTTTATAGTCGATCAGCCACACCGCCTCGTCGAATTCCACCACGCGGTCGAGCCGTTGCACGCGGCCGCCGGCATCCAGCAGCACCAGTTCGTTGTGCGCGTGCCGATACTGCGCGGGGTCGAAGAAGCGCGCCAGATGTGGCTGCGCCAGCAGGGCGCGGGCGTCGGCCTCGATCTGCTTCAGGTCGGCCGCCACCCCCAGGCGCGTCGCCAGCGCCGGCAGGTCGCGCGGCGCGCCCGGGGGGGCATGGTGTTCGAGGCAGGCATGGAACAGCTCGCCGCGGGCGGCGGACGGGTTGGCGGGCACAGGCGCAAGCCGCTGCCCCACCGCGGGCGCCTCGATGCGCGGCAACGAACGGGCCACGTGCAAATCATCGGCGGCGCTGGCGGGTGGCAGGTCGGCCGGAAAGTTCATGTTTTGCCATGCGGCCTCGACGCGCTGCAGCCAGGCGCTCTTGTCCGCCGCGCCGCTCACGATCAATCCCTGTTCGGCACGGGTGAGCGCCACGTACAGCAGGTTGTCGGATTCGCGCTGCGCCAGGACCTCTTCTTCATCGAACCAGGGCTGGCGGCTCGTGCCGCGATCCTCCTGCTTGCCGAACAGGGAGAAGTGCTCGGGCCGCGGCGCCTCGGGCGGCCACGGCGCCAGCACGGCGTAGCTGTCGCCCTTCGGGTGGTCGCTGCCGCCGAGCAGCCAGACGATCGGGGCTTCCAGCCCCTTGGATCCGTGGATGGTCAGCAGGCGCACCGCATTCTCGCCATCGGCTGCCAGCCCCTCGCCGGGCGCGGCGTCGTCGTCGTCGGTGAGCGAAGCCAGCTCGCGGATGAAACCCGCCAGCGTGGGGTAGCGCCCGGCGTCCTGCGTCAATGCCAGCTGCATGAAGGCGCGCAGGTTGGCGGCGACCTGCGGGCGCAGCGCCGCGGGAACGGCGGCGCTGTAGCGCGCTTCGACATCGCCCTCGAAATAAATGCGGTCGAGCAGGTCATGTACCGGCAGCGTGCCGCAATGTTCGCGCCAGCGGGTCAGCAGGCGCGCGGCGCGTGCGAGCATCGGCGATTGATCCGGTTGCCCGGCCACTGCAATCAGGCGCTCCCAGCCGCGCGTGCCGTCCGCAGCGCTGGGCGCGAACACCCGCAGCAGGTCGTCGTCGCTGCAGCCGAAGATCGGACTTTTCAGGACGTGCGCCAGCTTCAGGTCGGCGTGCGGCAGCAGCAGGGTTTCGAACAGCGCGATCATGTCCCGCGCCTCCAATGCGTGCAGCAGACCGCCGCGGCGCGAGGTGATGAAAGGGATGCCCGCCGCTTCCAGCGCGCGCTCGTACAGGTGCAGGTGGGTACGCTTGCGCACCAGCGCCATCACGTCGCCGGGGCGCGCCGGGCGGCTGTTTTTGGTGTGCCCGTCCTCCACGCCCCAGCGCCCCAGCACCTCGTCGCGCAACACGCGGGCAAAGGCCTGCGCCTCGACGTGCACCGCGCGGTCGTCAGCCTCGGCCAGCGGCGTGGTGAGCGGATTGCGCATACGATTCCACACGTGGCCGGAGGCCGCGTAATGGATCGGAGTCCCCTCGTGGGGCAATCCTTCAGCGGCTGGGGCCGCAGCTTTTTCCACGCTGATCGGCAGGCAGCGCAGCGCGCCGGGGCGGGCTGCGTTGGCCGGGGCGTGACTGTGCGCGGCAAATCCGTCCACCCCGGCAAACACCGGGTTGATCGCCTGCACCACCGCAGGCGCCAGCCGCCGCGTCATGTCGGTACTGAAACGGGCGGCGTCGAAATGCGTGCGCAGAAAATCTGCCGCCGCGGTGAACACCCGCGCCTCGCCGCGCCGGAAGCGATAGATTGCCTGCTTCGGGTCGCCCACCATGAATACCGTCATGTCGCTGTCGGTCGCGCGCGCCTCGGTGAGCCAGGTGGACAACGCCTGCCATTGCAGCGGATTGGTGTCCTGGAATTCGTCGAGCAGCAGATGCCGGTAGCGCGCGTCCAGTTTCAGCGCCAGCGCCGGCGCGTGCTCCTCGCTCCGCAGCAGGCGGCAGGCCAGCCATTCGGCATCGGTGAAATCGATCACGCCCTGCTGCGCCTTGGCGTCCTGATAGCCTTGCAGCAGCGCGTGGCCGAGCAGCAGACCGTGGCGGTTGAGGGCCCAGATGCGGATGTCGGTCTGGACCGCGGTAATGGTTTCGAGCGCGGTTTCCAGCGTATCGAGGTCGCGCAGATAGCTGTCGAGCTCCGCGCCGAGCGCTTTTCCCAGCTCCCGGGTGGCCTGCTTTTTTCGCCGCGCGCCGGCAGTCATCAGGCGCGTCATCAGCACGCCGTGCGCGGTTTCCGGCGCCAGCGTCAGCGTGTTGAGAATGTCCCGCGCCCGCTCGGCCTCGGTTTTCGAGCCTTTTTCCAGTGCGTAACCCACCCGCTTCACGCGCGCCGCCATCAGTTCGTCGGCCCAGAAGGCCGCCACCGGATC
>JAJYXA010000557.1 GCA_021791235.1 Pseudomonadota bacterium | reverse complement strand
CGCGCCCTACCCCAAGTCGATCTGCACCTCGGTCAACAACCAGGTGTGCCACGGCGTGCCGGGCGACAAGGTGCTGAAGAACGGCGACATCGTGAACCTCGACATCACCGTCATCAAGGACGGCTGGCACGGCGACACCAGCCGCATGTTCGCGGTGGGCGAGGCGTCGATCCAGGCCAAGCGCCTGATCCAGATCACCTACGAAGCGATGTGGGTCGGCATCGACCACGTCAAGCCGGGTGCACGGCTGGGCGACATCGGCCACGCCATCCAGCGCTTCGCCGAAAACCACGGCTACAGCGTGGTGCGTGAATTCTGCGGCCACGGCATCGGCAAAAATTTCCACGAGGATCCGCAGGTGCTGCACTACGGCAAGCCCGGCACCGGCCTGGTGCTGGAGCCGGGCATGACCTTCACCATCGAGCCGATGATCAATGCCGGCCGCCGCGACATCCGCCAGATGCCGGACGGCTGGACCATCGTCACCAAGGACCGCAGCCTGTCGGCACAGTGGGAACATACGGTGCTGGTCACCGACAGCGGCTACGAGGTACTGACCGTCTCGGCCGGCACGCCGGCCGTGCCCGACCGCGTCCGCCACGCCGCGTGAGTCCCCAGCCGTTCGCCGACCTTCGCGAGCGGCTCAGATCGGGCCGCGCTGAACTGACCGCGGCCTTTCTCGAAAAACCCGCCACCACACATTACCTGACCCGTCACGCCGCGCTGGTCGACGGCGTCCTGATCGAACTCTCGGCCCGGCTCGCCCTGCCCCCCAGTTTCTGCCTCGCTGCCGTCGGCGGCTACGGGCGCGGTGAACTGTTTCCCGGTTCCGATGTGGACGTGCTGCTGTTGCTGCCGCACGATCCCGCGTCCGACCAGCAGGCAACGCTGGAGAGCTGGGTGCAGGCCTGCTGGGACGTCGGCCTGGAGATCGGCCACAGCGTACGCACGGTCGACGCCTGCCTGGCCGAGGCCGCCGACATCACGGTGGAAACCAATCTGCTGGAGGCGCGTTACGTATGCGGCGCCGCGAGCCTGTTCGACGAATTCGGCCGGCGCTTCCAGGCACGCTTCGATCCCCAGCATTTCTTCGACGGCAAGCTGGCCGAGCAGCAGGCGCGTCACGCGCGCTTTGACGATAGCGCCTACAAGCTCGAACCGAACCTGAAGGATAGTCCCGGCGGGCTGCGCGACCTGCACACCATCCACTGGCTGGCGCAGGCCTGCGGCATCCTGGGCGGCTGGAGCGGCATCGCGCGTGCCGGCCTGCTCACCCGCGCCGAGGCGCGCCGCATCGCGCGCGAGGAACGCACCCTGTCGGCATTACGGATTCATCTGCACCTGCTGGCCGGGCGGCGCGAAGACCGGCTCGCCTTCGATTACCAGACCGAACTCGCCACTCGCCTCGGGCTGGCCGCCACCCCGCACCGCCGGCCCGGCGAGCGCCTGATGCAGGGGTATTACCGGGCGGCCAAGCTGATCCAGCGCGTCAACGACATCCTCATCCAGTCCCTGCGCGTGCGGCTGTTTCCGGTGACGGCGCCACCGCAGCCGGTCGACGCCGATTTCCAGGTGCGCGCCAATCTGCTCGAAGCGCGCGCCGCGGACCTGTTCGAACGCAAGCCGGACGCCCTGCTGCGCGCCTTCATCGTGTATGCCCAACACCCGATGCTGGCCGGATTCGAGCCGGCGACGCTGCGCGCGCTGTGGCGCGGCAGCACCCGCATCGATGCGGCGTTTCGCGCCGATCCGCGGCATCGCGCCCTGTTCATGACGCTGCTGCGCCAGCCGGTCGGCATCACCCGGGCGCTGCGTGCGATGCATCGCTACGGCCTGCTCGGACGCTACATTCCGGCGTTCGGCCGCGTCGTCGGACAGATGCAGCACGACCTCTTCCACGTCTACACGGTCGACGAGCACATCCTCACCGTGCTGCGCAACGTGCGGCGCTTCACCGTGCCGGAGCTGGCGCACGAATTCCCGCTCGCCAGCCGCCTGATCGCGGCGTTCGACAAGCCCGAGCTGCTGTACCTGGCCGCGTTGTTTCACGACATCGCCAAGGGCCGCGGCGGCGACCACTCGGAACTCGGCGCCGTCGATGCGCGGCGATTCTGTCGCCAGCACGGGCTCGACAAGGCAGACAGCGACCTGGTCGCCTGGCTGGTGGACATGCATCTGGTGATGTCGCGCACCTCGCAGAAGGAGGACATCAGCGACCCCGCGGTCATCGCCGCCTTCGCCGCCCGGGTCGGCGACGCGCGCCGGCTGAGCGCCCTCTATCTGCTGACCGTGGCCGACATCCGCGGCACCAGCCCCAAGGTGTGGAACGCGTGGAAAGGCAAGCTGCTGGAAGACCTGTATCACGCTACTCACGCCCGGCTGGCGGGCAGCGACGCCGCGGTAGCGGACATCGCCGCCCGGCAGAACGAAGCACGGGTCAACCTCGCCCTGTATGGCCTGCCGGCCGACGCCGCCGATGCGCTGTGGCAGCATCTCGACGAACGCTATTTCGTCCGCTTCGACGCCCGTGACATGGCCTGGCAGGCGCGCATGCTGTGGCGGCGCGCCGACAGCGCCAACGCCGTCGTGCGGGCGCGCCTGTCGCCGGCCGGCGAGGGCATCCATGTGCTGGTCTACGCGCCCGACCGGGCGGACATCTTCGCCCGCATCTGCGGCTTCTTTGCGCGCATCCAGTACACCATCCTCGAAGCCAAGATCCACACCACCCGCAACGGCTACGCGCTGGACAGCTTCCAGGTGATGGACCTGGCCAGCCGCGGCATCCATTACCGCGATTTCCTGAGCTTCGTGGAATACGAACTGGCGCGC
>JAJYXA010000490.1 GCA_021791235.1 Pseudomonadota bacterium | reverse complement strand
CACCCGCGCCTGCTGGCGGTTGAGGTTGTGGCGCAGGGTGTGGATCAGGCCGCCCCACAGGGTGGTGCGCATCGCCGACAGCTGGCTGGCCAGCGGGTTGGCGAGCAGAAGCGGGCGGGCTCCCGCATCGAGCGCAGTCTCCCACGCCGGGTCGACGAAGCTGTAGGTGATGACTTCCTGGTAATCCAGGTCGACCAGCATCTGGCGCAGGCTGTCGTCGCCGAGGTGCGTTTCGCCCTGCGGCAGCATGCGCGAAGGCGCTGCCGGCGGCTGGGCGGGGATCTTGTCGTAGCCGAACAGGCGCACCGCTTCCTCGATCAGGTCTTCCTCGATCGTCAGATCGAAGCGGAAACTCGGCGGGGTGACGACGAGGCTGTCTTCCTGGCGTTCGACCCGTGCGCCGAGTGCGGCGAAGCCGCGCACCACCCCATCCGTGTCGAGTTCGATGCCGGCCACGCGCGTGAGGCGCGCCAGCCGCAGGGTGATCGGCGCCCGCACCGGCAACGCGGCCACCGCCTCGGTGACCGGTCCGGCCTGGCCGCCGCAGATGTCGAGCAGCAACTGCGTCGCCCGCTCCATCGCCCGGCGGGTGGTGCCGAAATCGACGCCGCGCTCGAAGCGGTGCGACGAATCGGTGGACAAACCCAGGCGCCGCGCGCGCCCGGCGATCGCCGCCGGCGCGAAGAACGCGGCTTCGAGGAAAACGTCGACGGTGGCGCGTTCCACGCTGGTCGGCAGCCCGCCCATGATGCCGGCCAGCGCCACCGGCCCGCCGGCGTCGGCGATCACCAGCATGTCGGGCGCGAGCTCGGCGGTCTGGCCGTTCAGCAGCTCAAGTGTTTCACCCGCACGCGCCAGCCGCACCTCGACGCCGCCGCTGAGGCGCGACAGGGCGAAAGCGTGCATCGGCTGGCCGAGCTCGAGCAGGACGTAGTTGGTGATGTCGACCGGCGCCAGGAGCGGACGGATGCCGCTGTGCTCCAGGCGCTCGGCCATCCAGCGCGGCGTCGCCGCCTGGGCGTCGATGCCGCGCACCACGCGCCCCAGATAGAGCGGGCAGGCGTCCGCAGCCGACACCTGAACCGGCAGCATGTCCTGAATGCGGCTGGCGACCTCGGAAATCTGCGGCAGCCGTACCTCGGCGCCGGTGATCGCGCCGACTTCGCGCGCAAGTCCCGAGAGCGACAGGCAATCCGCGCGGTTGGGCGTGAGCTTCAGCGTGATGAGGGTGTCGTCCAGGTTGAGCCAGCTGCGGAAATCCTCGCCCACCGGGGCGTCGGCATCCAGCACCATCAGGCCGTCGGCCGCGCCTTCCAGGCCCAGCTCCCTGGTCGAGCACAGCATGCCGAAGGATTCGACGCCGCGTACCTTGGCAACCTTGATCTCGATCCCGGGCAGCCTGGCGCCGGGACGCGCGCACGGCACCTTGAGTCCCGCCGCCGCGTTGGGCGCGCCGCACACGATGGTGACCGGCGCGGCCTCGCCGACATCGACCTGGCACACGCGCAGGCGATCGGCATCGGGATGTTTCTCTGCCGACAGTATCTCGGCCACCACCACATTGCTGAAAGGCGGCGCGGCGGGCACCAGCGCCTCCACTTCCAGCCCTGCCATGGTCAGGGCATGGGCGAGTTGGGCGGTATCGAGCGCAGGGTTCACCAGGCTGCGCAACCAGGCTTCGGAAAATTGCATGATGAATGCGCTCTATTGGTTGAATTGCTTGAGGAAGCGCAAATCATTTTCAAAGAACAGCCGCAGGTCGTCGACGCCGTAACGCAGCATGGCCAGACGCTCGACGCCCAGACCAAAGGCAAAGCCGATGTAGCGTTCGGCGTCGATGTCGACGTGCCTGAATACGTTGGGATGCACCATGCCGCAACCCAGCACTTCCAGCCAGCCGGTGTGCGAGCACACCCGGCAGCCGGAGCCGCCGCACATCACGCAGCCGATGTCCATTTCGGCCGACGGTTCGGTGAAGGGGAAGAACGAGGGACGGAAGCGCACCGGCAGATCGTCGCGCTCGAAGAAATTGCGCATAAAATCGGCGAGCACGCCCTTGAGGTCGGCGAACGACGCCGACTCGTCGACCCACAGGCCTTCGATCTGGTGGAACATCGGCGTGTGCGTGACGTCGGAATCGCAGCGGTACACCCGCCCCGGCGCGATGATGCGCAGCGGCGGCTGGTGGGTCTGCATGTGACGCACCTGCACCGGCGAGGTGTGGGTGCGCAGCAGCTCGCCGCTCTGCAGATAGAAGGTGTCGTGCATCGCCCGCGCCGGATGGTCTTCCGGGATGTTGAGCGCGGTGAAGTTGTAGAAGTCGGTCTCGATCTCGGGCCCGGTCGCCACCTCGAAGCCGATCGAGCGGAACAGCGCCAGAATGCGCGCCAGCGTGCGCGACACCGGATGCAGGCCGCCACGCGCCAGTCCCCGCCCCGGCAGGGTCACGTCCAGCGTCTCGGCCGCCAACTGGCGGTCCAGCTCGGCCTGTTGCAGCGCATCGCGACGGCTTCTCAACGCCGCCTCGACCGCCTGCTTGGCCTCATTGATGCGGGCGCCGGCGGTCTTGCGCGCGTCAGCGGGCATCGCGCCCAGGCTTTTCAGCAGCTCGGTGAGCTGGCCGCTTTTCCCCAGATAAGCCGCCTTGACCTGTTCCAGCGTCGGCAGGTCGGGGCAGGCCTGAATGGCGGCAAGGGCGTCGGCAACGATTTCGTTTGGATTGCGCATGGCGAAATTCTCGAATCATTCACAAACAAAAAAAGGCCTTGCGGCCTTTTTTTGTGACAGTTTGACGGCTTACGCCGCCAGCTTGGCCTTGACCTGTTCGAC
>JAJYXA010000339.1 GCA_021791235.1 Pseudomonadota bacterium | reverse complement strand
TATATCACCGAGGAAAAGATCGCCATCGCCAGGCACCATTTGTGGCCGCGCGTGCTCGAACGTGCCGGGCTGAAGAAGAACCAGCTCGTCATCAGCGAAGGCGCGATCCGCCACGTCATCGAGGGCTATGCGCGCGAGGCCGGGGTGCGCAACCTGGAAAAGCAGCTGGGACGGGTGGCGCGCAAAGCCGTGGTCAAGATCCTCGGCGGCGCCGCGACCCCGATCCGGATCGGGGTGAAGGAAATCGAGGCCTACCTCGACAAGCCGGTGTTCACCCGGGTAAAACCGATTACCGGCATCGGCGTGGTCACCGGCCTCGCCTGGACCGCGATGGGCGGCGCGACGCTGCCGGTCGAGGCGACGCGGGTCCACACCCTCAACCGCGGCTTCAAGCTCACCGGCAAGCTCGGCGAGGTGATGAAGGAATCGGCCGAAATCGCCTACAGCTATGTCGCCTCGCACCTGAAAGCCTACGGCGCGGACCGCACGTTCTTCGACACCAGCTTCGTCCACCTGCACGTGCCGGAAGGCGCCACCCCCAAGGACGGCCCCAGCGCCGGCATCACCATGGCCACCGCGCTGCTCTCGCTGGCGAAAAACGCCAAGATCGGCCGGCCGCTGGCGATGACCGGCGAACTCACGCTGACCGGCCAGGTGCTGCCGGTGGGAGGCATCCGCGAAAAGGTCATCGCCGCGCGCCGCATCGGCATCAGCGAACTCATTCTGCCCGATGCCAATCGGCGCGATTTCGACAAGCTGCCCGCGCACATCCGCGCCGGAATGACGGTGCATTTCGCCAGGCGCTATCAGGATGTTGCAGCGGTGGTGTTCGGCGCGGACTGATCCCGGGACAGGACAACTACAATCCCTCCCGGTTGTCCTGTCTCGCCTGGTGCGACTTCAGATGAACAGGCAGACGTCGGACTTCTGCGCGACCGGCAGAAAGCTTGCGGCGCCGATCCAGCCTGCGATTTCGGGGATGAACTCATCCTGCGAGTAGCCGAACAGGTCCACCGTCATCTGGCAGGCAAACAGCTTGGCGTCCGCCTCGATGCACGCGCTGCGCAATTCGTCGATGGTGGCCACGCCTTTGTTTTTCACTGTTTGCGCCATCAGCCCGGTTGCCATTTTTTCGAATCCGGGTACACCGGCCATGACGACGTTCGGCACCTTCCAGTTGATGTCTTTCAGCCACTGCGGCCCAAACGGCATCTTCATCGGCATGCTGGGGTTGCCGAGCGGACTGATCTCGAGGTGGAGATCCTTCTTGAGGAGTTCCAGCCCATAGAATGTGAAGAAAACGGACACGTCCCAGCCCAGCGCTCCGGCGGTGGACGCCAGGATGAACGGCGGGTACGCCCAATCCAGGGTGCCCTTGGTGGCGATAATGGACAGGGATGGGACATGCGCGGCTTCGCGTTCGGCCATCCTGGCTTCGAAGCGCTGGTCGAACCACTGATCGAATCGGGACTGATCCAGTGTTGGCGGGGTGATCTTGTCTGCTGCGCCCATGGTCGTCTCCTTATGCCTTGCGAATGAGAAATTCGAACTCGCCCTGATTCGAACTGGACGAGACCAGGTTATGCCCGGTTTGCTTGCAGAAGGCTTGCATATCCTTCAGGGAACCCGGGTCGGTGGAGATGACGGCGAGCGTTTCTCCGATACCCAGTTCAGACAGGGCTTTTTTGGTGCGCAAAATGGGTAGTGGGCAGTTCAAGCCGCGTGCATCCAGGATGTGTGTGGCAGGTGCATTCATTGTAATCACTCCTCATTGTAGATGACCGTTCGGTCAAGCAAATCGGCAAAAAAATTGCCGGGCGAAAATCGGCTCAGCATTCGCTGCGACTGAGCTCGAATTCAATTGGCCACATCTGTCGCTAGACGGGTCGACTCAATCCAAGGGCAAAAAAAGCGGGGCCTGATTGCATCAAAATCAGCCACCGCTCAATTCGATACGCAGCGTCTTGATCGCCGGGCCCAGCCGATAGAGCAGTTCGGGATCGTTTTGCGCCTTGGCCAGCAAGATCACCCCCTCGAGATAGGCCAGCATGGCTTCAGCGGTCAGGCCCGCATCCAGGGGCGGAATGGTGCCGGCAACAACGGCCTGTTCCAGCGTTTCCTTGAAGCGGGACTTCGCGCGCGTAAAAATGGCGAGCAGCTTGGCGCGCAGAATATCGTCCTGGGTGCTGACCTCCAGCGTCAGGTTGCCAAAGATGCAACCCAGCATGCGACCATGCACTTGCTTGATCGACTTCTGCCAGAAGTAGGCCGCATCGATCAAATAATCGATCCGCTCCATCGGCGGCAAGGCCGGATCGAAGGCTTCGGCCACGAAGCCGTTGGCCCATTCGTCCGCAAACTCGTCTATCACCGCCATGACGAGATCGCGCTTGGACGGGAAGAAGTGATAAAAGCTGCCCTTTTGCACCCCGGCGCCCTCGCAGATTTCCTGGATGCCTACATTCGCGTAGCTGCGCGAGTGAAAACGCGGCTTGGCGGCTGCGATGATGCGGGAGCGTGTGTCGGTTGCGATATTCATGCGCCGCATCTTAGTAGACCGACCGGTCAAATGCAAGCAGTCTCTGTTTCGATCCGCAGATAGCGGATCAACTATGCCGAATCCCTTGGGGTGGGGGCTGTCGAGTCGGGTAAAATGCCACCATGACTGGAGCCGAGCTTCTCGATCCGCCGCCCCTGGAAACGCCCCCCGTACCCGTCATCAAGGTGCGCGGCGAGCCGCTCACCGAGCTGCCGCAGGATCTCTACATCCCGCCGGACGCGCTGGAGGTCTTCCTCGACGCCTTCGAAGGTCCGCTCGATCTGCTGCTGTACCTGAT
>JAJYXA010000559.1 GCA_021791235.1 Pseudomonadota bacterium | reverse complement strand
GCTGCAACGCCCAGCGGCTTCAATGCGTTCGAGACCGGCACGGCCGCCGGCAGCGCGAGCGGCGTGATCCGGACCAAGATCGCAGCGAGCACCTTCGGCCTCGATGTCGTCGCGCTCAAGAGCAGCGGGACAGCGGTCGAGCCCGCCTTTGCCGGCGATGTGAAGCTGGAACTAGTCGATGCGTCGGCGGGCGCCGGTTGCGGCGCGTATGGTCTGATCCGCAACCTGGGCACGCTCAGCTTTACGGCCGCCGACATGGGGCGCAAGACGCTGGCCGGCATCGGCGAGCCCAATGCCTGGCCCAATGCGCGGATCCGCATGAGCTACCCGGCGACGGGGGCGCCGACGCTCATCGCCTGTTCCACCGACAACTTCGCCATCCGCCCGGCAAGCTTCGGCGGCGTGACGGCGAGCGATGCCGACAGCTTGACGGCGGGCACCGCGCGTACGCTCTACAACTCCGCAGCAACGGGCGGCAACGTTCACAAGGCCGGCCGGCCGTTCCGCATTGCCGCGACGGCATACAACGCCGCCGGCACCGCCACCGCGAACTACACCGGCAATCCCGCCTCCAGCCTGACCGCGTGCGTGCTGCCAGGCGCCGGCTGCACGCTGGGTACGCTTGCGACCGGCACCTGGTCGGCCGCATCCGGAACGGTGACGACGTCCGGCGCCAACTATTCCGAAGTCGGCGCCTTCACCATGAAACTGGTGGACGCCAGCTTCGCTGCGGTGGATGCGGCCGACGGCTCCAGCGCGGCCGAGATGACGATCGAATCGGCCGCCGTCAACGTCGGCCGTTTCGTTCCCGACCATTTCGTGCTGGCGACGGCCAGCACGCCAGTGTTCAAGACCTTCAACGACACGGCCTGCGCCACGCGCTCGTTCACCTATGTCGGACAGCCCTTCGGCTATCTCTCGCTGCCGCAGGCCACGATCACGGCAAAAAACGCCGCGGGCGCCACCACGCTCAACTACTCGGGCGCGCTGTGGAAGCTCGCCCCTGCCGGCGTCACGCAAACCTATACGGCCGTCAGCGGCACGCTGGATGCCGGTTTGGTGGGGGCGCCGGCTGTTACAGCGAGCGGCAGCGGGGTGGGATCCCTGATCGCCAATGCTGCGGATGTGGTTGCGTTCGTGCGCGCCACTCCGGTCGCGCCTTTCGCCGCGGACATCAGCCTGTCGATGAGCATTCGGGACACCGCCGAGAATGGCGTGCCCGGCAACGGCACCATCGACACGGCCACGCCCGCGCTGTTCTCGAGCATGGCCTTCGACGCCGGCAATGACATCCGCTTCGGGCTGCTGGCCCTGTCCAATGCCCATGGCTCGGAGTTGCTTGATTTGCCGGTGCCGATCGAGACCCGGTACTGGAACGGCAGCGGCTTTGTTCGCAACACGGCGGATTCCTGCACCCAGCTTGCCGCTGCCCATGTGCCGCTCTCCAACTGGCAGCGCGATCTCAATGCCTGCGAGACCTCGGCCACGCTGTCCGGCCGTTTCAACGCCGGCCGCGGCAACCTGCGGTTTTCCGCACCGGGCGCGGGCAACACGGGCAGCGTCGACCTCGCCCTGCAACTGGGTGCCACGGCCGGCGGCAGCACCTGTATAGGGGGCGCTGCGACCGCAGCCGTAGGGGCGTCACAAACCTGGTTGCAAGGCCCCTGGTCCGGCGCCGCGTATGACCAGAACCCGGTGGCGCGGGCGAGTTTCGGCCTGCATCGCGGCAGCAAACCCCTGATTTACCTGCGCGAGATGTGAGATGTATTGATGCGGGTTAAATCCTTTGACAACAATGGTTTGTTTATCTAAGTTCAGAAAAATTTTCGGGTCCGAATCATGCGGTTTTTCCGTCGAAGAAGCGAGCAGGGGTTAACGGCGTATTTGCGTCTTCCGGGACGGATTGCGTATGCGCGCGTCGACCGCAGGGTGGCCGTACCCAGGCTGCTCGCTGCGGGGGTGGTGGCGGTCAAGGGCGACAATTGGAACGAGGCGCTGGCCCGCCTGCATGGCAGGGGCCCGGTCAGCCTGGTGTTGAATCCGGCCGATTACCGGCTGCGTTTGCTCGATGCGCCGAACGTGCCCGCCGATGAACTCAAATCCGCGGTGCGCTGGCAGATTCAGGACATGCTCGATTTTCACGCCGACGACGGCACGGTGGACGTGCTGGAAGTGCCGCATCCGGAGCACGTGAGCCATGCGCGGCAGATTTTCGCGGTGGCGGCAAAAAACAGCCTGCTTGCGGAGGAGGCCGTGCTCGCGACCAACGCCGGGCTGAATCTCACCATCATCGACATCATGGAAACCGCCCAGCGCAATCTGGCCGCCCGGCTGGAAACCGCGGGACGGGCGCTGGCGGCCTTCTCGTTCATCGAAACCGGCGCGCTGCTGACGCTGACGCTGGACGGCGAATTGTGCATGGCGCGCACGCTGGGGGTGAATCCGGCGCTGCTGGAAAGCGAAGGTCTGGACAGCGTGCTCGAACGCCTGACGCTGGAAATCCAGCGCAGCCTCGATCATTTCGACCGCCAGTTCGGCGGCATTCCCGTCGATCGCCTGTTGCTGGCGCCGATGGATAAAGCCGACAGCCTGCGCGTGGGCCTGGCGGGAAATCTTGCCTTGCCGGTCGAGGTGCTGAATCTTGCGGATGTGCTGGACATCGCGGCCTTTCCGGAGGCGACCTCGCTGCCGTCCCCCTGCTTCCACGCCATCGGCGCGGCCTTGCGGATGGAAGAGACCACGCCATGAGCCAGCAGATCAATCTGATCAGTCCGCTGCTGCTCAAGAAGCGCTATGCGTTCGGCCTGCGTGAAATGGCGCTGGGCCTGGGCGTGATTCTGGCCGCTGC
>JAJYXA010000548.1 GCA_021791235.1 Pseudomonadota bacterium | reverse complement strand
CGCGCGGGCGCATTTCTCGGTGGGCAGCGCGCGCAAGCTCACCATCCCGTCGAGCGCAGTGGTGCGGCGCTCCGAAATCACCGCGGTGTACGTGGTGAACAAGGACAAGGTGAGCCTGCGGCAGGTCCGCCTGGGCACGCCCAACGGGCGCGGCCAGGTGGAGGTGCTGGCCGGCCTGAATCCGGGAGACGTCATCGCGCTCGAACCGGTCAAGGCCGGCATCTACGCCAAAAGCGCCGCCAACCAGCCCGCCAAATAATCAGGAACGCGCATGGGACTCTCCGGACGCATCGCCCGTTTCTTCCTCACGTCCCAGCTCACCCCGCTGATCGCGCTGATCGCGGCCCTGCTGGGCCTGTTCGCCATCCTGATCACGCCGCGCGAGGAAGAACCGCAGATCAACGTGACCATGGCCAACGTGTTCATTCCCTTCCCCGGCGCCTCGGCGAAGGACGTGGAAGCGCTGGTGGCGACGCCGGCGGAGCAGGTGCTGTCGCAGATCGCCGGCATCGAGCACGTCTACTCGGTATCGAAGCCGGGGATGGCGGTGCTGACCGTGCAATACCTGGTGGGCCAGGACCGCACGCAGGCGCTGGTGCGGCTGTACGACACCATCCAGGCCAACCGCGACTGGGTGTCGCCCGAACTCGGCGTCGGCGAGCCCATCATCAAGCCGCTCGGCATCGACGACGTGCCCATCGTCACCGTCACCCTGTGGACGCGCGACGAGACGCGCGGTGCCTACGAGCTGGAGCAGGCGGCGCACGCGGCCGAAATCGAGCTGAAGCGCATCGCCGGCACCCGCGAGGTCACCACCGTCGGCGGCCCCGGCCGCGCGGTGCGGGTGCTGATGGACCCCGACCGCATGGCGGCGTTCGGCGTGTCGGCGCAGGACATCCGCGACGCCCTGCAGGTGTCCAACGCCGCCCAGCCGTCGGGCACCCTGGTGTCGAACAACCAGGAGATTCTCGTCCAGACCGGCACCTTCCTGTCCGGCGCCGACGACGTCAGACAGCTGGTCGTCGGCGTCGCGCAGGGCCGCCCGGTGTACATGACCGATGTGGCCGCCGTCGTCGCCGGCCCCGACCAGCCGCCGCGCTATGTGTGGCATGGCCCCGGTGCGGGTGGCGTGCACCAGGACGGCCTCGGCCGGACCTACCCGGCGGTGACGCTGTCGATCTCGAAAAAGCCCGGCGAAAATGCGGTCGATGTCGCGGAAAAAGTCATCGCCCGCGTCAACACCCTGCAAAACAGCGTGCTGCCCGAAGGCGTGGAGGTCAGCGTCACCCGCAACTACGGCGCCACCGCCGACGACAAGGCGAAGAAGCTGATCCAGAAGCTGATTTTCGCCACCGCCTCGGTGGTGCTGCTGGTGCTGTTCGCCATCGGCCGCCGCGAGGCGCTGATCGTCGGCGCGGCAGTTTTGCTGACCTTGGCGGCCACGCTGTTCGCCTCGTGGGCGTGGGGCTTCACGCTCAACCGGGTGTCGCTGTTCGCGCTGATTTTCTCGATCGGCATCCTGGTCGACGACGCCATCGTGGTGGTGGAAAACATCCACCGCCGCATGGGACTCGACCACGACGGCCTCGAAGCGATCATTCCGCGCGCGGTCGACGAGGTCGGCGGCCCGACCATCCTGGCGACGCTGACCGTGATCGCCGCGCTGCTGCCGATGGCCTTCGTTTCCGGGCTGATGGGCCCCTACATGAGCCCGATCCCGATCAACGCCTCGATCGGCATGCTGATCTCGCTGGCGATCGCCTTCATCGTCACGCCGTGGCTGGCCCTGAAGCTGATCAAGCAGGCGGCGCACGGCGCCCATGACGCGGGCGGCAACAAACTGCTCGGCCTGTTCCGCACCCGCCTCTCCCCCTTCCTGCGCGGCACCGAGGGCAAGGGCGCGCGCAGGAAGCTGTGGCTGGGCATCGGGCTGGCCATCCTGGTTTCGGTGGCGCTGCCGGTGATGCAGCTGGTCATCCTGAAAATGCTGCCGTTCGACAACAAATCGGAATTCCAGATCATCGTCGACCTGCCGGTCGGCACGCCGCTGGAAAAAACCGCGCAGGTGCTCGCCGAGATGGGCGCCGCGGTCGCGCAAATGCCCGAAGTCACCGACTACCAGGCCTATGCCGGCACCGCGGCGCCGATCAACTTCAACGGCCTGGTGCGCCAGTATTACCTGCGTTCCGGCCCCGAGGTCGGCGACCTGCAGGTCAACCTGGTCGACAAGCACGAACGCGACCGCAAGAGCCACGAGATCGCGCAGGCGATCCGTCCCGCGGTCGAGGCGATCGCCAAAAAGCACGGCGCCGACGTCAAGGTGGTCGAAGTGCCGCCCGGCCCGCCGGTGATGTCGCCGATCGTCGCCGAAATCTACGGCCCCGATTACGACGCCCAGATCCAGGTCGCCAAGCAGGTGCGCGCCGTCTTTGAAAAGACCGACGGCATCGTCGCGATCGACGATACGGTGGAGGACGACGCCCAGCGCTTCGTGCTGCGCGTGCTGCAGAACAAGGCGGCGGTCGCCGGCGTGGCGCAGAAGGACATCGTCGCGACGATGCGGATGGGGCTGGCGGGCGAGAACGTCACCCCCATCCACGGCAGCGGCGCCAAGTACGAAATCCCTGTGCGCATCACCCTGCCGCCGGAACGCCTGAGCGGGCTGGACGAACTGCTGAAACTGACCGTGCGCGGCCATGACGGCAATCTGGTGCCGCTGTCCGAGCTGGTGGAAGTGATGCCGAGCGCACGCGAAAAAACCATCTACCACAAGGACCTGCTGCCCGTGGTGTTCGTGGTCGGCGACACCGGCGGCAAGCTGGATTCGCCGCTGTACGGCCTGTTCGGGATG
>JAJYXA010000212.1 GCA_021791235.1 Pseudomonadota bacterium | reverse complement strand
CCGGCGAACTTCTTGAACAGCACGCCCTTGCCTTCCATCACCGGCTTGCCGGCCAGCGGCCCGATGTTGCCCAGGCCCAGCACCGCTGTGCCGTTGGTGATGACCGCCACCAAGTTGCCGCGCGCGGTATAGCGGTAGGCGTTGGCCGGATCGGCGACGATCTCGTCGCAGGCCGCGGCCACGCCCGGCGTGTAAGCGAGCGCCAAATCCTGCTGGTTGGTCACCGACTTGGAGGGCGTCACCGAGATTTTCCCGGGTTTCGGCAAGCGGTGGTAATCGAGTGCGGCGGCGCGGATTCTTTCGTCCATGATGTGAACGGTCCTGTTCAAGTCGTGACAGTTTCGCGAGTGGGTTTCCCCGACTGGGCTGTCGCCATTGTAACGCCGCCGCCGGCGCGCCTGCCGGGTTTGCTCGCGGCTGCCGCCATGCCATAATGGCGCCCCTGGCGTCGGGCAAAACCCAAGCCCGTTTTGCGCCGGGCTGGTCCGCCGCACCTGCTCAGGCCGGGAATTGCCGAACACTTCCATTGACCGGTCGCGTCTTTGGCACCCCGTTTCCTCCTGGAGAATTCGCAATCATGAATGAATGCATAGCGCAATCAGCGACCCCCGATCATGTCCGCAACCGCAAGCTGAAAGCCTGGGTTGCGGAAATCGCGGCATTGACCGAGCCCGCGCGTATCGTCTGGTGTGACGGCTCCGCCGAGGAGTATCAGCGCCTGTGCGACGGCATGGTCGAAGCCGGCAGCATGATCAGATTGAACCCCGCCAAGCGCCCCAATTCCTTCCTCGCCTGCTCCGATCCTTCCGACGTGGCGCGCGTCGAGGATCGCACCTTCATCTGCACCCCGGACCGGGAGGACGCCGGTCCGAACAACAACTGGGAAGACCCGGGCAAGATGAAATCGCTGTTGCACGGCCTGTTCAAGGGCTGCATGCGCGGCCGCACGATGTACGTCATCCCCTTTTCGATGGGCCCGATCGGCAGCCCGATCGCCCATATCGGCGTCGAGATTTCCGACTCCGCGTACGTCGTGGTGAACATGAAGATCATGACCCGAATGGGTCGCCAGGTTTTCGACCAGCTGGGCGAGGACGGCGCCTTCGTCCCCTGCCTGCACTCGGTGGGAATGCCGCTCGAAGCGGGACAGAAGGACCAGCCCTGGCCCTGCAACAAGGAACACAAGTACATCGTGCATTTCCCGGAAACTCGCGAAATCTGGTCGTTCGGTTCCGGCTACGGCGGCAATGCGCTGCTCGGCAAAAAATGCTTCGCCCTGCGCATCGCCTCGACCATGGCGCGCGACGAGGGCTGGCTAGCCGAACACATGCTGATACTCGGCGTGGAAAATCCCCAGGGCGAGAAGAGCTACGTCGCCGCCGCCTTTCCCTCGGCCTGCGGCAAGACCAACTTTTCCATGATGATCCCGCCGCAGTCGCTCGGCGGCTGGAAGGTGACCACGGTCGGCGATGACATCGCCTGGATCAAGCCGGGCAAGGATGGCCGGCTCTATGCCATCAACCCCGAAGCGGGCTACTTCGGCGTGGCGCCGGGCACCTCGGAGAAGACCAATTTCAACGCAATGATGACGCTCAAGGAGAACGTCATCTTCACCAACGTGGCGCTCACCGACGACGGCGACGTGTGGTGGGAAGGCATGACCAAGGAAGCGCCGGCGCACCTGATCGACTGGACCGGTCAAGACTGGACGCCTGAAATCGGCCGGCAGACCGGTAGAAAAGCGGCACATCCGAATGCCCGTTTCACCGTTGCCGCCAGCCAGTGCCCTTCGATCGATCCAGATTGGGAAAACCCCGCCGGGGTTCCGATCGCCGCCTTCGTCTTCGGCGGCCGCCGCTCCACCACGGTGCCGCTGGTGTATGAGGCCTTCAACTGGAACTACGGCGTCTATATGGCAGCTACGCTCGGTTCGGAAACCACCGCCGCCGCCGCCGGCCAGATGGGCGTGGTCAGGCGCGACCCGTTCGCCATGCTGCCTTTCTGCGGCTATCACATGGGCGACTATTTCAACCACTGGCTGCGCATCGGCCACGCCGTCCGTCACGCGCCGCGGATTTTCACTGTCAACTGGTTCCGCCACGACCGGGACGGCAATTTCATGTGGCCAGGTTTCGGCGAAAACATGCGCGTCCTGAAGTGGATCGTCGATCGCGTCAAGGGCCGGGCAGCGGCGCGCGAAACCACCCTGGGCTGGATGCCGAAATACGAGGATATCGACTGGTCGGGCTTTTCCGGCCTGACCCGCGAACAGTTCGAGGAATTGACCGCTGTCGATGCGGACATGTGGCGCGAGGAACTCAGACTGCACGCCGAATGGTTCGAAAAACTGAAGAGCCGCCTGCCGCGTGAATTGCTGCTGAAGCGGGAACTGTTCGAACTCGCGTTGATAGACTGATCCCGGCGGACTTCACCGCCAAGCACCGAGAAAGGGCGGCTCTTAACGAACCGCCACCGAGCGTCCGAACCTGGGTGAATGCGCGCGGGCGATTCGGCCCGCCACGCACCCACCCGAGGCGCGACTCAAGAGGGCCGCGAACCCGTAGGAAACGGCCAGGCCGCCGCCGGATTCAGCGACGACTTCATGCCCGGCGCAGCTGCGGTGGACGGCTGGGCGGCAGGCGCTGGGGCCGGCTTTACCACCGGCTTCGCCGCCGGCTTGGCAGCAGCCTTCTTCGGTGCCGCTTTCTTGGCCGCAGGCTTGGCAGCAGCCTTCTTCGGCGCCGCCTTCTTGACCGCAGGCTTGGCGGCAACCTTCTTCACCGCCGGCTTCTTGGCGGCAACCTTCTTCACCGCCGGCTTCTTGGCGGCGACCTTCTTCACCGCCGGCTTC
>JAJYXA010000284.1 GCA_021791235.1 Pseudomonadota bacterium | reverse complement strand
TCCAAGAGCCTCAAGCGCAACTTCGTTATTGAATGATGGATAGTAGCCGTCAATTTCCTCCAACTCCCAAGCCATTTGCGTTGGATTAGGAATCGCACCAGCCTTTATGCCTAACGCATATAGATACGCCCAAACAGCCTCTCTTGTTAGATTCGGGTTGTTCTTGAGGGGCGCTTGGCCGGCAGAAGCCGCGAGGAGATTACTTGAGCTTTTTGATGCCCATCAGGCCGAGCACGTATTTTTCATACAGCGGTTCGGTCGAGCCTTTTTTCATCTTGCGCATGAAGTATTTCTCGAACGCGACCTTGGCCAGGTGCACCCATTTTCCTTCCTTGAACCAGTTGACGTTGCGCGGCGGAATCTGCGGCAGCGCGACGAAGGCGGCGCCGGTGTCGCCGAAGTCGGCCAGGCAGATGGCGTTCCAGGTGGCTTTTTCAGTGGGTTCGCGGCCGTCGAGCGCGGCGCGGATGTTGTGCGAGGTGGCGGTGACCATGGACTCGATCATGTAGCCGGTCTTGGGCGTGCCGGTCGGCACCGGGGTGGCCTCCACCGGCGGGATGGCGACGCACACGCCGACCGAGAAGACGTTCTGGAATTTCGGATTGCGCTGGAAGGCGTCAATGGTGATGAAGCCGCGCGGATTGGTGAGCCCTTCGATGCCGAATACCGCGTCGATGCCCTTGAAGGCGGGCAGCATCATCGAGTAGGCGAACGGCAGTTCGTGTTCCTTGATCACTTCGCCGCGGTCGTTGTGCTCGGCGACGAACATCTTGCCGGCTTCGACCTTGGTCACCTTGGCGTTGCAGATCCACTTGATGTGGCGGTCGCGCATCGCCGATTCGAGCAGGCCGCGCGAATCGCCGACGCCGCCCAGACCCAGATGGCCGATGTAGGGCTCGGCGGTGACGAAGGTCATCGGGACGCGGTCGCGGATTTTTCGCCGCTTCAGGTCGGTATCCATGATGAAGGCGAATTCGTACGCCGGGCCGTAGCAGGAAGCGCCCTGCACCGCGCCCACCACGATGGGGCCCGGGTTCTGCACGAAGCCGTCCCACGCCCGCCCGGCCTCCACGGCATGCTCGACCTGGCAGATCGACTGGGTATGGCCGTTCGGCCCCAGCCCGGGCACTTCGTCGAACGCCAGCTTGGGGCCGGTGGCGATGACGAGATAGTCGTAGTCGACGCTGCGGCCGTCGGTGAGCTCGATCTGGTTCTTCTCGGGATGGACGCGCGCGGCGCCGACGGCAATGAAGTCGATCCCCTTCTTGTTGAGGTAGGGCGCGGCGGGCAGCGTGATGTCGTCGCGCTTGCGCCAGTTCACCGCCACCCAGGGATTGGACGGGGTGAACTGGAAATACGGCAGATTGGAAATGACGGTGACCTTGTCCTCCGCCCGTGCCGATTCGCGCATTTCGTAGGCCATGGTCATGCCGCCCACGCCTGCGCCCAGAATCACGATATGTGCCACTGAAGTCTCCTTGTGTTGTGATGGGAACCCCATGAGCAACAGGCGTGCCACGCGAAAATGGCGTGTTCATGCGGCTTGGCGAAGCCCCTCCGGGTTGACATGATCAATATGTCATGTCATTTTCAGCCCATGTCATGACACCACGGGATCATAGATGGACATTGAACTCCAGGGCCTGATCGACACCCACGAACAGCCGTTCGTGGTGATCGACGGCAGCTACCGCATCGTCGCCGCCAACCAGCGTTATTGCGAAGCCTACGGCGTGACGCCGGCGGCCATCGTCGGCCAGCACTGCCATGCGGTATCGCATCATTCAGCGCGCCCCTGCCACGACAACGGCGAGCATTGCCCGCATCAGGCGCTGTTCGAGCGGGGCCAGGCGGTCGAAGTGCTGCACACGCATTTCCACGCCGACAACCAGCCCGAGCGCACCCGCATCCGCGGGCATCGCCTGAAAGGCCCGGCTGGCGAACTGTATCTGGGGGAGCAGCTGTTCCCGCTGGAAGCCGACGCCGACAGCGAGTGCAATGCGATGCAGATGGTGGGGCGCTCGCCCGCGTTTCTCGCCTGCGTGGACAATCTCGCGCGCGTCGCCGAAAGCGAAGCCTCGATCCTGCTGTTCGGCGAGTCCGGGGTCGGCAAGGAACTGGCCGCGCGTTTCATCCATGCGCGCTCGAATCGCGCCGGCGCGGCGTTCATCGTCATCAACTGCGCCGCGGTGCCGGAAACCCTGTTCGAAAGCGAGTTGTTCGGCCACGAGCGCGGCGCATTCTCCGGCAGCAGCGGCCTGAAAAAAGGCCTGTTCGAGCTGGCCGATGGCGGCACCCTGTTTCTGGACGAGGTCGCCGAGATCCCGCTCAACCTGCAGGCCAAGCTGCTGCGCGTGCTGGAGACCGGCGAGTTCCGGCGCGTGGGCGGCACGCAGACCCTGACCGCCGACGTGCGCCTGGTCTCCGCCACCAACCGCAGGCTGCTCGACGAGGTCGACGCCAAGCGCTTCAGGCTCGACCTGTACTACCGCCTGGCGGGCATCGACGTGACCCTGCCGCCGCTGCGCGAGCGTGCCGCCGACCTCCCCGAACTGGCGGCCTTCCTGTTGAAGCGCCTGACCGGCGGACAGCCGGTGTGCCGGCTCGACGCGGAAGCCTTGGCCGCGCTCAAGGCGCACGACTTTCCGGGCAATGTGCGCGAACTGCGCAATCTGCTGCAGCAGGCGGTGCTGAACTGCCGCGACGGCGTGATCCGCGCCGCCGACTTGCGGCTGTCAGCCGCGCCTACCCCCTCGTCCGCCGCGGCCGCAGCGCCTGCCGCACGCCAGCCGGCGTCACCGCAGTCGCTGCTGGCGTTGGAGCGCGCGCATATCCAGACCCTGCTCGCCACC
>JAJYXA010000519.1 GCA_021791235.1 Pseudomonadota bacterium | reverse complement strand
AAGCCGTTGTTGCCGGTGTTGGTGTAGGTGGCCTGGATGAAGGGAGACAGCGCGCTTGCCAGTGCATTGGTGCCGCCGCCGACGGCATTGATTGTCCAGCCGGTGGTCCCCTGCAGGGCCTTTGACCAGTCGATGCCGGCGCGATATTGATCCTTGAGCGTCACTTCGACAATGGTCGCCTCGATCAATACCTGACGCTGCGCGGACTGCATCACCCGATCCAGATACTGTTGCACCAGTTCCTGCTGTTTGGCCGTTCCCAGAACGGATATGGTGCCCGCCACCGGATTGGCCGCCACGTCATATTTGCCGTCGCCTATCGGCTGGTTGGCAAATGCCGCGGTAAACAGATTGGCCGCCCCGGCCCCGGCCTTGCTGGCGGCTTCAGCCTGCGATACGCGTTCGGCGCGTGCCGCCTTTTCCGCATCCATTTGGGCCGCGCGCTGTTCATTGCTCTGTGTCACCGCACGGGTGCCGGCAAGTATCGTTCGGATGTTGTCGGCAAGCACGGCCCACAGATCGTTGTTGGACTGGCTCGCAACCGTGGTGGTGGAGGAGTTTCCGGTTGCCGTGTTGCTGGCGCCGCCGGTTCCGGTGCCGATGCCGCCGCCCCCCGTGCTGGCGATCTGCGCGGCCACGCCGACGCTGGAAGTCGTGTTGCGGGCGACGTTGACGTAGTTGACGGAGTAGGTTTTGACGAAGGGCGTGTCCGGCATGATCGACACCGTGCGGCCGTTCATTTCGTAGCGCAGGTTGGCCTGCCGCGCGATGCGGTCGAGGATGGCGGGCAGCGGCTCCTGCACCGCATTGAGCGAGACGTTTCCGGTAATGCCCGGATGCAGGTCGATGTTGTACTGGGTGTCGCGCGCGATGGAAAACAGCAGGTCTTTCACCGGCACATCGTTGACCACCACGGTGTAGGTCGGCACGGGCGCACCCGGCTTGGGCGGGGGCAGCGCGGGCGCGGCTTTCACCGGCGCGGGCGGCGGTGCCAGCACGGCCGGCCGGCTGGGCTGGCTGATGTGGCCGGGCGAAGTGTCGAACGCCTGCGGGGGCACGCAGCCGCCCATCATCACCAGACTGGCGAGGGCCAGGGTTGTCGGTCGCGGGCGTTTCAACACAGCGTTCATTGTGATCCAGTAGGTATGACTACACTGCGCATTTTGCCGACCGTACGCAGAAACGGGTCGCTTGCGGGCATGGTCGGCAGCGTGCGCAATGCCGCCATTGCCGCCTCGCGGTTGGGGAACTCGCCTGCCAGGATCATCCAGGCGGGCGCCCCCCGGCTCAGGCCGTGCAGCACCCGCACCGGTTGCGGCGTGGCGGCGTTCAGGCTCCCCAATAATACGGCTGCCTGGCCGGCTTCTTTAGCCGAGGCGAGCTGGATCACGTGGGTCCCGGGTGAGGCGGCGGCGAGCCAGCGCCGGGTTTGCCGGGCCCGTTCGGCCATGTCGATGGCGGCCGGGGCGGCAGCGGAGGCGGGGGAACTGGCAGGTTGGGCGGCGGCGGGCGGCGGGGCGGTCTGCGACTGCGCCTGCCAGGCGACGAAGGCCAGCAGCGCCAGCGCAGCCGCTACGCCGGCGCTGGGCCACGCCCAGCGGCGCCATGCCGGCCGCATGCGCGCCGGGGACTGCATGTCGGCATCTCCCGCGGCGGCCTCCAGATGAGCCGGGGCGAGGCTGCGGGTTTGCCCGGCGTAGGCCGCCAGCAGGGTCTTGTCGGCCAGCACGTTGATGCGGCGCGACAGGCCGCCGGAAAGCTGCGCCATGCGTGCGATGAGCGCCGGCGGAAACAGGTCGGGCCCGCGATAGCCGGCCACCGCGAGGCGCGCGCGCAGGTAATCGGCCACTTCGGTTTCGGTCAGCGGCGACAGGCTCAGACTGAGGGTGATGCGGTCCTTCAGCTGGCGGATGCGCGGGTCGGCGAGCTGCGCGTCGAGTTCGGGCTGGCCGAACAGCACGATCTGCAGCAGCTTGTCGGTGGCGGTTTCCAGGTTGGTCAGCAGCCGCAGGAATTCGAGGTTGTCGAGCGCGATGCCCTGCGCTTCCTCGACGAACACCACCACGCGCCGTCCCGCTTCGTGGCGGGCCAGCAGGGTGGCGTTCAGTTGCGCCAGCCGGGCCTGCCGTCCGTGCTCGGGCGCGTCGATGCCGAGGTCGGCGAGGATGGCCGCCAGCATGTCGTCGGGGGCAAGCGTGGGATTGCCGAGATACACGCTGTCGACGCTGTCGGGCAGCTGGGCCGCCAGCTTGCGGCACAGCATGGTCTTGCCGCTGCCGACTTCACCCACCACCTTGATGATGCCCTCGCCCTGACCGATGGCGTAGAGCAGCGCGGCGAGCATTTCCCCGCGCTGGCCGCCGGCATACCAGTACTCGGTATTCGGCGTGATGCGGAAGGGCGCTTCTTTCAGACCGAAATAGTCGAGGTACACGGAGGCGGTTTATCCTGAAAAATGCAGCTTGAACCACAGAGACACGGAGACACAGAGAAGATCGAAAAACATTTCGTCTTACGCTTTTCCTGATTCATCCATCGGGCGGAAGCGGTTTGGCAACAACGTCTTGTTTTTTCTCCGTGTCTCTGTGTCTCTGTGGTGAGGAATTTAGGTTTATTCCGTTCCGTAGGTCTGCATGCGGCTGTACAGGGTGGTGCGGTTGATGCCGAGCAGCTTGGCCGCCTGCGACAGATTGCCGTGGGTCATGTTGAGCGCGGCCTCGACGTAGGCCTTTTCCCACTGGCGCAGGGTGACGTCGAGGTTGAAATTGGCCAGCGTCTGCAACTGCTTGCGCGCCAGTTCGATCAGCGCCTTGCCGTCGCTGGCGAGCGGGATTTCCTGCGGATAGGCCTGATCG
>JAJYXA010000371.1 GCA_021791235.1 Pseudomonadota bacterium | reverse complement strand
GGGCGGCGCCAGCGTGGGCCGCGAGGGCCCCACCGTCCAGGTGGGCGCGGCGCTGCTGTACAACCTGCGCTGGCTGGTCCGTTTCCCGCGCCATCTGATGGAACGCGGCCTGATCGTGGCCGGCGGCGGCGCGGGTGTGGCGGCGGCCTTCAACACGCCGCTCGCGGGGGTCGTGTTCGCCATCGAGGAGATGGCCCGCTCGTTCGAGGAACGCTCCAGCGGCACGTTGATCACGGCTGTCATCATTGCCGGCCTGGCCGCGGTTTACGTGCAGGGCGACTACACCTATTTCGGTGCGACCAGTGCCACGCTCGCTGGCGCCTTCGGATGGTTCGGCGTATTGCTGTGCGGCCTGGCAGGCGGCCTGCTGGGCGGGGGCTTCAGCCGCCTGCTGCTGGCCTTCTCGACGCGCGGCCTGCCGGGACGGGCAGGCGTGTTCGTGCGCACCCACCCGGTGGGGTTTGCCGCTGCGTGCGGCCTGGCGCTGGCGCTGATCGGCCTTGCGTCCGGGAGCGCCATCTACGGCAGCGGCTATGTGGAGGCCAAGCATCTGCTCGAAGGCACGGGAACGGTTTCAGCGGGATACGGAATATGGAAAATGCTGGCGACGCTCGTATCGTTCGTCAGCGGCATTCCCGGGGGACTGTTCGCCCCGAGCCTGTCGGCCGGTGCGGGGATCGGCCAGTTCGTGGCGGGCTTGCTCGACCCGGCGGATGCAGGGGCGCTGATCGTGATCGGTATGGCGGCCTATTTTGCCGGCGTGGTCCAGGCGCCCATCACCGCTTTCGTCATCGTGATGGAAATGACCGACAACCATGCCATGGTGGTGCCGCTGATGCTGGCCACCCTACTGGCCACCGCCGTGTCCCGTGTCGTGTGTCCCCGGCCGCTGTACAAGGCTTTGGCGACCAACTATCTGGCACGCGTGCGGCCCGCTGCATAAGTA
The DNA here is from genome assembly GCA_021791235.1 of Pseudomonadota bacterium. The sequence goes on along the minus strand of JAJYXA010000371.1, from coordinate 1,924 downwards.
CCCGGAACCTTGACCTGCCTGGAGCTTTCATGAGAATCACGACCTTTTTGCTGCTGGGCTTGGCGCTGGCCCTGCTCGGCTGCAGCAAGCTCACGCTGGAGAATTACAGCAAGATCACCGTGGGCATGCCGTACGACGAGGTCACCCGCCTGATCGGGCCGCCCGATCAATGCGACGATGTGATGGGCGTGCGCAGTTGCCAGTGGGGCGATGACAAGCGGTCCATCCATGTGAATTTCCTTGCGGGCCAGGTGCTGTTGTTCTCGTCCAGCAACCTGAAATAAGCTGCCGGCAGGGCGGGGTCGGCCCGTTGCACGGCTGCGGAAAAGACCCGTTTCCCGGCGTGGCGCTTCCCAACGCACAAGGCCTGGCGTCCGGCGGTGATACGGCTTCAGGGATGGCGTGGGGCGCCGATACATCCTATAGGACGCTTCGAATTGTTGATGCGCGGGAAGCGGATGCGTTCCCGTCGGCCGATCAGGATGTTTTCGGCGGCCTCGCTACAATGAATGCATGCCGGACCACAGGGAGGGATGATGCCGCAGCAACCCGGAAGCCTGACTGACTGGCTCGCTTTTTTGGGGCGGGCCGATATCCCCGTGCTGAAGCATACCGCGCGCGAACTGGCGCGCCTGCGCGACGACGACGCGCAACTCAACGCGCGCAGCATTGCCGACGTGGTGACCGACGACCCGCTGATGACGGTCAAGCTGCTGCGCTACATGCAGACGCACAAGCATCGCAACCAGACCTATGAACTGGTCGACGTGAAGCAGGCGCTGCTCATGATGGGTCTGGATACGTTTTTTCGCGAAGTACCGGCAACGCCGATTGCGGAAGAGATGCTGCAGGAGCACCGCGCCGCGCTGGTGCATCTGCTGCACACCGTTCGGCGTGCGCAGCGTTCGGCGTACTACGCATTCGACTGGGCATTGCGCCTGCATGACATGCATGCGGAAGAGGTGCAGGTATCCGCGTTGCTCACCCATGTCTCCGAAATGCTGATGTGGTGCTTCAGCCCCGAGCGGATGCTCGAAATCCAGCGCTTGCAGGCGACCGACCACGCCATGCGCAGTGCCGAGGCGCAGAAACTGGTGCTGGGTTTCGCTGGCCTGGATCTGCAGCGCCAGCTCACCGTGGCGTGGCGCCTGCCCGAATTGCTGAGAAACCTGACGGACCCGGCTCAGGCGCAGTCGACCCGGGTGCGCATCGTCATGCTGGCGGTCAATCTGGCGCGGCATTCCGCCCATGGCTGGCATGACGCTGCCCTGCCGGACGATTTCCACGAGATCGCCGCGCTGCTGCACATGGATCCGAACAAGGTGATGGCGCTGGTGAAGGCCGGTCCCGCAATTGCCTGAGACTGCGGCAACCCGTTTGCTACAGGGTTGTCTGGCTATGCCAGCGTGGGCATGACCGTTTTTTCCAGCTTGGTGGCGAGCTGGGAAATGGCTTGTCCGGCCGGGCAGCCGGGCGAGGTTTGCATCAGCAACTGGCGCCGCATCACCGCCTGGCGCACTTCGGGATCGACCGGGATGTCGCCCATGTGGACCAGGCGAATGGGGTGGCCGGGTTCGGTCACCACGAAGCGGTCGAGCACATGCTGCAGTTGATGGGTGATCGGCAGTCCCGCGCCTGCGCGGGCGGTCTGGTTGACAACGATGCGCACGGTCTGTCGCTGTTGCTGCCCCACCAGCACCTTGATGGTGGCGTAGGCGTCGGTGAGCGAGGTCGGCTCGGGCGTGGCGACCATCAGGACCTCGGAGGCGAGCGAGACGGCAAACAGCACCACGTCCGAGATCCCGGCGCCGGTATCCAGCAGCACGATGTCGTAATGCGGCACCAGACCGCTCATGATGCGCAGGAATTCGTTGCGCACCTCGGGGGTGAGGCGTGAATACTCGACCATGCCGGAGCCTGCCAG
>JAJYXA010000090.1 GCA_021791235.1 Pseudomonadota bacterium | reverse complement strand
AGCGCATGGACATGCAGGGCGCGGGCAATCATCAGCGCCAGCACGTCGGGGTCGAAGGGTTTCTGGAAAAAGTCGTAGGCGCCGAGATGGATCGCTTTTACTGCATTGCTGCGATCGAGGTTGCCAGTGACGACAATGACCTTGGTGGACGGCGCGAGCGACAGGATCTGCTGCAGCGCCGCCAGGCCTTCGGTGGCGCCGTCGACGTCGGGCGGCAGGCCGAGGTCGAGCAGCACCACCGGGGGCTCGTGGCGGCGCAATTGCGCGATGGCGCTGTCGCGGTCGGCCGCGATGACCAGTTCGTAGTCGCTCAAACTCCACTTCAGCTGCTTTTGCAGTCCGGGATCGTCTTCGACCAGCAGTATTTTCTGTTTGGCGTCGCTCATGCGGCGTCTCCTCCAGCAGGTACATTATTGTCCAACGGCAGGCTGAGGCGGAAGCGGGTTCCGATGCCTGGTGTGCTGTCTACCTCGATATTCCCGCCCAGGGCGCGCAGGGTCTCGCGGCACTCGTAGGCGCCGATGCCCATGCCCGCGCCCTTGGTCGAGTCGAACGGCTGAAACAGCCGGGTGCGGATGAATTCGTCATCCATGCCGCTGCCGGTGTCGAGGATTTCAATCATGGCCTGTCCGGACGCTTCGAAGCCGCGCAGGGTGACCTGGCCGGTCGGTGGCGTAGCCTCCAGCGCATTTTGCAGCAGATGGCCGATGGCGCGGGTGAGCCGATCGCGCTCGGCGCGAACGCGCAGCGAGCCAGGTGGCAGTTCCAGCGTGGGACGCAGCTTGAATGCCTGTTTGCTGGCGGCGGCCTCGTTCAGGATGTCGGCCAGCGCCACCGACTGCGCCTCGGCCGCATCGCTGCCCCGGCGCAATTGCGCCAGCACCTTGTGCATGCGGGCGACCGCGCTTTCCACCGTGTCGAGCATGTCGGCTTGGAACTCGGGGTTGTGCTTGTGTTTTTCGGCATTGGCCAGCAGCAGGGACAGTTGGGCGATGAGATTTTTCAGGTCGTGGATGACGAAGGTGGTGGTGCGGTTGAACGACTCGAACTGGCGCGCCACGATGAGCTGGTTGGAGGCGCGCATCTGCGCCAGGTGCGCCGCCGCCTGGCGGGCTGCGACCTTGAGCAGGTCGCTGACTTCCCAGTTGAAGGTGACGTTGCCCAATGAGTGCTTGAGCACGACAAATCCGAGCAGTTCATCGTGCAGCATCAGCGGCACCACCAGCCAGGCGTCGTCGGCGTTCTGCAGCCATGCCGGCGTATCCAGGTCGCCGTAGAGATCGCGGCGCACCTTCATTTCATCCAGATCCACCACCCATTGCTTGCTGGCGAGCCATTGAATGAAAGGGGAGTCAGCCGGCTCGGCGCCCTGGAGGTCGGCCCAGTTCCAGTGGCTGGCACGCGGATAGCCGGCGTGGCCCTCGCGCATCCACAGGGCACCGCCAGGACTTTCGAGCAGGCGGGCCAGCGCCTCGACCGCACGTTCGCACAACTGCTCGCCGGGCCGGCCCTCGGTGAGGGTGCGGGTGAAGTTGAGCCACTCCTCGCGGTAGTCGTAGCGGTAGCTGAAGAAATGCTTGGACAGGAACACGCGCAGGCGGGCGCGCAGGGTGCCGGAAAACATCAGCAGCACCAGCAGCATGGCGGCGGCAAAAATGAATACGGTTTGCACCACATCGCCCCATTCGCCGCCGAACAGGCGCAGGTAATAACCTGCGCTGGCCATCAGCAGCAGATAGATGCCCGCCGCCAGCAGGCTGGCGGTGTGGAACGCCATACTGCGGGACAGGCCGACCGGCGCGGCCCATTCCGGGTTGCGGGCAGCGGAGACCGCGATCAGCGGCGTCACCAGCGCCGCCACATAGCCCCGCGCGGCCCACACTTGGGCATCCATCGCATTGAACAGTGCAGCATTGGCGTAAAGGTAGAAATCGTAGACAAACAGCCCGCCCAGCCCCAGGCAGAGAAATTTGATCGCCCAGCGATCCTCCGGGCGGGTGCTGCGGTACACCTGCTCGGTGAGTACCAGACCCATGACGGTGAGCAGCACCAGTCCCAGATTGCCGGCCCACCGGGCCAGCACCGGCTGGGTCGGCGCGATGAAGGGATACAGGCTGGCGAGGAGCAGGGCGCTGACGAGTGCGACGCTCAGGGTGCGGATGAGGCGCAGCGGTGCGGGCAGGGTTGCGTCAGGGGGCAGGCGCAGATGAAGGATGTAAAGCAGTAACGCCAGCCATGCGCCATTGCGCGCCACTTCGGCCGCCAGGTCGATCCGGGGTGGCACGACGCCCCAGGCCGTGAGCGCGGAGAATGCGCCCCATACGGCACTCAGCCCCGTCGCGAGCACCAGCAGTCGGCCTTGCGGTCGGCGTCGCCAGCTGGCGACGATCAGGCCGGACAGGCCGAGATAAGCGAGTGCCGCCAGTCCATAACCGACAGCGGCCAGGAGGAGCAGGGGGGCGGGCATGGTCGGCTCTGGGAGAGTGCGCGTTCAGCGCACGCCCTTTCCCCACAATACGACTTGCGCGGTCTGGAACAGGATCATGAGATCGAGGAACAGGCTGTGGTTCTTGACGTAGTAGAGATCGTATTGCAGCTTGTGCATGGCGTCTTCGTCGCTCGCGCCGTAAGGATAGCGTACCTGTGCCCAGCCGGTGATGCCGGGTTTGACGGTGTGGCGCACGCCGTAATAAGGGATTTTCTGCGTCAGGTCCTGCACGAAATAGGGGCGTTCGGGGCGCGGGCCGACGAAGCTCATGTCGCCGAAGAAGACGTTGAAGATCTGCGGCAGTTCGTCGATGCGGGTGCGCCGGATGAAGCGCCCGGTGAGCGTCACGCGGCTGTCGTTCTGTCCGGCCCAGCGTGGCTTGC
>JAJYXA010000023.1:2463-2875 GCA_021791235.1 Pseudomonadota bacterium | reverse complement strand
CCACGCAGGACATCGAGGTACGCAGCGCGGGACCGGCGCCACCAAGGTCGAAGCCCATTTCGTTGAAGGCGTCGAACGCGCCCTGCACGTCGGCGGTTTTGATGCCCTGGAACATGATGTCGCCGGACTGGCCGTGGAACGCGATCAGGCCCGAGCCACCGGTTGCCGACCAGACGTCGCACATCTTGCGCAGCAGGTCGGAACTGTAATGCATGCCGGCGGGCGGCTGGATGCGCAGAGTATGGAATTCAGCCGCTTCGGGGAACAGGGGGTTGTGATTTTCGTCTTTCAGTTCGGTGAAACGGGGGATCACGCCGCCGCCGTAGCCGAACACGCCAACCGTACCACCTTTCCAGTAACCGAACTTGGTCTTGTAGGACGTTTCCAGCTGACCCATCAGGTCAACCATCAT
>JAJYXA010000023.1:0-2453 GCA_021791235.1 Pseudomonadota bacterium | reverse complement strand
TCTCGAGCTCGTCCAGATTGGGCGTATCAATCATCTTCTTTGCCATAGTTTTCTCTCCTAGAACATTTCGAAATGCCCGCTCAGCCGACAGCTCAACGGTATCCCAGCATCGTATTGAGTTGACGGCCGCATCACCATCATTCTCATGGGTAAATCGTCTACTCCATCGCGGTAGGTCAAAACCTACCCAAAAGGAGTAGATCAATTTCCCCAACGCGGTAATGCCTCATCTAGGCAAAGGGTGAGACATTACGGGTCCGCCACAGGAACAAATAAGAGTATTAAAATATTGTTGCAAACGCAAGCCCCTGTGCTGAGCAGGGTTGAAATACTACGCGATGGCCCCATTAAAGCCAAGGTTTGGCTGTGTTGCTGTGCAACGCATTTCATATCAAATTGAAGCAACACGGATTGAGATTCCATGCCTGAGATCACCCCACTAGACAAGATGCGGCTCCCCTTCGGCGGCCAGGAAGTCGAGTTCCAGCACCTGACCCATGAATCGGGCGGCGTGCCGTTTCTGCGTATCCGCATCCGCGAGAACAAGCGCTTCACCATATTTGACGTGGATCCGGTCAGCGCGCAGAAATGGGCCGAATTGATGATGGCCTGGGCCAAGGACCATGCCGGGGATGCGCCATGAGCTGGGCAGGCTGGCCTGAAAACAAGCCTGAGGTATACACGCCGCACATGATCGACCTGCAGTTCGATTTGGTCGGCACCACGATCCCGGCCGACAACGCGCTGTGGTTGTCCGAGGCGTTGCAGCGCCTGCTCCCCTGGCTGGGCGAGGATGGCGGAACCGGCATCCAGCACCTGAAAGGGGCGGAAACCAACAGCGGCGATGCCACGCTCAACATCAACCGGCGCACCAAGCTGTTCATTCGCGTGCCCAAGGCGCGGGTAGACGACATGCAGCGGCTGGTCGGACAAACGCTCGACCTGGCGGGTCACAGCCTGCAGATCGGCAGTTTCAAGACGCGCGAGTTCGCTGCCTTTGCCAACATCTACGCGCACTTCGTTGACACGGGTAGTGCCACTGAAGAACAATTCGTGCAGGACGTGATGCGCGAACTGGACGGTCATTTCCAGTTGCGCTGCGGATTTATCTGCGGCAAGCGGCAAACCCTGCAAAGCGCATCCGGCCCGATCCACGGCTATAGTCTGATGCTGCACGACGTGCCGCCGCACAAATCCCTGCAACTGCAGGACGAGGGCATGGGACGCAACCGTTTGTTAGGCTGCGGGATTTTCATTCCGCACAAATCCATTGCGCCGGTGATGCCGGCGAACCATTAAACCAACGGCCGGACATTCCGGCGAATCTTTAAACTTGACCAACCCGAAAGGAGAAAACATGTCTTATGTTGTAAACGGCGAAGAGCTCGAAACCGGCGAAGAGGAATTTCTGCTGGAAGCCAACTTCAGCGACGACGTTCCCCCCGTCATCGCCGCGGCTGAAAAAATCACGCTGACCGATGATCACTGGACGGTCATCAATTTCATGCGCGAGAAGTACAAGGAAGACGGCTCGACCCCCAACTTCCGCAATATGCTTGCCGAAATGGATGAACTGCACCCTGGCACCGACTGGAAGAAAAAGCTGTACGAGCTCTTCCCCAACCAGCCCGCACGTCAGTCGGCCCGCATTGCCGGCCTGACCAAGCCTTACGGCAAGGGCGGCTACTGATACCCGTCAGAAGCGACACCTAAACGGGCAGCGCGAAATACGCTGCCCGTTTTTCCCAAGGCCCCTCTCACAGCACCAACCATGTTTTCCAATACCCTCGTTACCACTGAAGACCTGGCCGCGCATCTGGACGATCCGAACTGGGTCATTCTGGACTGCCGCTTCACCCTCACCGACACGGGGGCAGGCCGTCAGGCTTACGAGAAAGCACATATCCCGGGTGCACGCTACGTGCATCTGGACGACGACCTCTCCGCTCCCGTCAGCGAAACCAGCGGACGGCACCCCCTGCCCGACCCGCGCACGCTGACCGAAAAACTCTGCCAGTGGGGCGTCGGGGTCAACAAGCAGGTCGTGGTGTACGACGACAGCTACGGCGCCATGGCCGGCCGGCTGTGGTGGATGCTGCGCTGGCTGGGCCACCCCGGCGTGGCCCTGCTGGACGGCGGTTATCCCAAATGGCTGCGCGAGAAACGCCCGGTCAACGCCGATCCGCCCGAGTTGCACAAAGCCGCGTGCGCCTGCCTACCCGAACCCACCCAGATTGTGGCGGCTGACGAGGTCCTGCACGCGTCGCGAACCGGCGAACAGCTCATCCTCGATGCGCGCCCCGATCGCCGCTTCAGCGGCGAGTTCGAACCCCTCGATCCGGTGGCCGGGCACGTGCCCGGCGCCATCAACTACCAATTCGACGAAAACCTCGACGTGGACGGCACCTTCCTGCCGCCCGAGGCGCTGCGCGAAAACTATCCGGCGCTGCTGA
>JAJYXA010000394.1 GCA_021791235.1 Pseudomonadota bacterium | reverse complement strand
TGGCCGCAGCCGAGATCCTCGCCGCCAAACCGCAGGCCATGCAGTTGCGCTATCTGCAGACGCTGTCCAACATCGCCGGCGACAGGACCAACACCATCGTCTTTCCGATGCCGGGCGAACTGATGAACCTGATGATGCGCGGCACCAAACCGGGCGAGTAAGGGCCGCCCGCCCAGCCGAAAACCACAATGACAGAATGGTTGCGGGTGGCAAGCCGGCCCGCATCAAGGTATCCTCACCTGCAATCCTGAAACCATTCGGGAACCTGTGCCGTGCGAATCGGCTCTGTGCAGGTACATTGTTTTGAATCCATACGAGGAGGTCAGATGAACCCGCAAGTCACTTCCCTGGGCCGCAGCCAGTCCGCGGCGCTGTCGACCAACAAGGTCGTCAAGAACACCTACCTGCTGCTGTCGATGACGCTGGCGTTTTCCGCGCTCACCGCCGGCCTGTCGATGGCCATGAACCTGCCGCACCCCGGCCTCATCCTCACCCTGGTCGGCTACTTCGGCCTGCTGTTCCTGACGACGAAGTTTCGCGACAGCGGCCTCGGCATCGCCTTCGTGTTCGCCCTCACCGGCTTCATGGGCTACACCCTCGGCCCGATCCTCAACGCCTACCTCGCCCTGCCCAACGGCTCGCAGGTGGTGATGATGGCGATGGGCGGCACCGCCGCGATCTTCCTCGGCCTGTCGGCCTACGTGATGACCACCCGCAAGGACTTCAGCTTCATGGGCGGCTTCCTCATGGTCGGCATCCTGGTCGCCTTCCTCGCCGGCCTCGGCGCCCTCTTCTTCGAGATGCCCGGCCTGTCGCTGGCGGTCTCCGCCATGTTCGTGCTCCTGATGTCCGGCCTCATCCTGTACGAGACCAGCAACATCATCCACGGCGGCGAGACCAACTACATCATGGCGACGGTCACGCTGTTCGTGTCGATCTTCAACCTGTTCACCAGTCTGCTGCAGCTGCTGGGCTTTGCCAGCAACGATTAATCGGTTTGGGCATTACGTTCGCCCCCTCTCCCGCTTGCGGGAGAGGGTTGGGGAGAGGGAGCACGTGATCAAACACCCCGAAACGGCACCGCACGCGGTGCCGTTTTTCATTGACACCCACTGCCATCTCGACGCTGCGGAATTCGATGCCGACCGCGATGCGGTCTACGCCGCCGCGATCGCGAGCGGCGTCGCCACCCTGGTCATTCCCGCCGTCAGCCGCGACAACTTCGCCGCGGTGGCTGCGACCTGCGAACGCTATCCCGGCTGCCTGCCGGCGTGGGGGCTGCACCCGATGACCATCGACGTGCACCGCCCCGAACACCTGGCCGAACTGCGCGCGCAAATCGAGGCGCAGCGCCCGGTGGCGGTCGGCGAAATCGGGCTCGACCTGTTCGCCGACCTCGACTATGCGACCCAGGAATTCTTCTACGTCGAACAACTGAAGATCGCGCAGGAACACGACCTGCCCGTGCTGCTGCACTGCCGCCGCGCCAACGATCAGCTGCTGAAACACCTGCGCAGGATCCGCGTGCGCGGCGGCATCGCCCACGCCTTCAACGGCAGCCCGCAGCAGGCGGACGAATTCATCAAGCTGGGATTCAAGCTGGGTTTCGGCGGCGCCTTCACCTGGCCGCGCGCCAACAACCTGCGGCGGCTGGCGGTCGACCTGCCGCTCGACGCCATCGTGCTGGAAACCGACAGCCCCGACATTCCGCCGGTGTGGATCGGGCGCGGCCGCAACGCGCCGGGCGAGCTGCCGCGGATCGCGCAGACCCTGGCCGAACTGCGCGGACTGGACCTGGACGCAGTGGCACAGGCCACCACACGCAACGCCCGCGATCTCTTTAGATTGAACTAGCTGGCGTAGCCGAAATCGCCCACCCACTTGCCACGGCGGTAATCGATGGCCAACCAGTTGGGTACATAGGGGCGGGGATTCTCGAGCGGGAAACGCTCCGAAGGCGGGGTGGCGCCGCCTTCGGCCACGCTGCAGCGGCGCGTCATGATCGGCTTGAAGCGCACCGCCAGGCGGTCGTTGACCGGGGTGGACTGCTCCGCCGATTCACCGAAGTACACCCGCTTGCGCAGCAGGCAGGAAAACAGCAACTCCATCTCGGCAACCAGCGGCGTGGTCCGCTTGGCCAGCGCCTTTTGCGCGGCGGCGGTGAGCCGGACCTCCAGCGATTTGTCGTGCAGGGTGACATGCATGGTGGATCTCCTCGATTTGCTGTCTTTCAACTGTAACGGCGATTCCATCGTGCGCTGCCGCACCGCGACCGCATTACGTTTGCCTGCCAGTTTTCACCATTCCAGCGGCGGGGCCGACAGTGCCATGCGCGGAATGCGCTGGCTGCAATTGCCGTAAACCCGCGCCACGGTCACGCACACCGCACGCTGCGCACGAGGCCACAATGCGCGTAGCGCATCGTCGGCATCGATCACCGCCGCGCTGCCGTTGACGCGCAGCCGCGTTTACGCGGCAAAATCGATGAACAGCAACCCGATATGCGGATTCACCAGCACATTACCCAGGCTGTTGAACAACCCATTGCCCGGGTAATCCGGGAACACCAGGACGGTGGGATCGACAGCCACACCAGCGGTCTCGCGCCCCCGGTAGCTGCAATCGCAATACCCGGCGGCGTCCGCCGTGGCGATGACGCCTGCCCGGCCGAAGCGCCCCTGGGCAACGATTTCGCCCGGATGCGGAATGCACGAAACGCTCATGCCAATTGGCGAAACCGGTCATGCACCACCACCTCATCAGGCGCAAGCTGACCGCCACGCGGAAACGGCGGCCGGATGCCGCGTCCCATGGCCAGCATGAAGCTGATGACGTGATCGTCGGGCAGCTGGATGAGCTTGCCCACGGCGTCGAAGTCGAAGCCG
>JAJYXA010000122.1 GCA_021791235.1 Pseudomonadota bacterium | reverse complement strand
CGAGGCCAGCATGTAGTCGTCGTAGTTGCCGGGGTAGACCTTGATGGTGCCGAAATCGAGGTCGGCCATGTGGGTACAGACCTGGTTCAAAAAGTGGCGGTCGTGCGAGATGACGATGATGGTGGCATTGCTCTCGTTCAGCACGTTTTCCAGCCAGCGGATCGTGTTGATGTCGAGGTTGTTGGTCGGTTCGTCGAGCAGCAGGATGTCAGGGTTGGAGAACAGCGCCTGCGTCAGCAGCACGCGCAGCTTGAAGCCGGGCGCGATCTGGCTCATGGGGCCGGTGTGCTGCTCGATCGGGATGCCGACGCCGAGCAGCAACTGGCCGGCGCGGGCCTCGGCATCGTAGCCGCCCATCTCGCCGAACTTGGCTTCCAGCTCGGCGGCGTGCAGGTAGTCTTCCTCGGTCGCCTCCGGATTCATGTAGATGGCGTCCTTTTCCTGCATCACCTTCCACATCTCGGCGTGGCCCTGCAGCACCACGTCGAGCACGCGCTGCTCTTCGTAGCCGAACTGGTCCTGGCGCAGCCAGGCCATGCGTTCGCCGGGGTCGAGCGAGACGTTGCCGGCGGACGGCTCCAGTTCGCCGGCGAGGATCTTCATGAAGGTGGACTTGCCGCAGCCGTTGGCGCCGATCAGGCCATAGCGGTTGCCGTCGCCGAACTTGACGTTGACGTTCTCGAACAGCGGCTTGGAGGCGAATTGCAGGGTGATGCTGGAAGCGGTGAGCACGGGCGTGTTCCTGGGGTGCGGGAAAAACGCGATATTTTAACATCCTGCCGCCCGTGGCCCCGGCAGGTTACGTCCCGCAACGCGCCGCTTGAAACGTGCGTCTGGCTAGGCTTTGACCTTCAGCGCAGGATGGTCCGGAATCGGCCGGTCCAGGAAATACCCCTGGACCAGATCGACGCCGAACTGGCGCAGCAGCGCGAGCGTCGGGCCATCCTCGACGTATTCCGCCACCACGGATTTGCCGAGGCCGAGTGCGACGCTGACCATGGCCTGGACGAATACCTGGTTGTCGGCGTCGCTGGGCAGGTCGCGGATGAAAATGCCGTCGATCTTGATGGTGTCGACGTTCAGGTGCTTGAGATAGGCGAAGGAGGCGAAGCCGACGCCGAAATCGTCGAGGCAGACGCCGCAGCCGAGCTGGCGCAACGCCTCGATCATGCGCTGCGCGTCGTGCAGGTCGGAGACGGCTGCGGTTTCGGTGATTTCGACGATCAGTCGGCTGGGGTTGACGCCGGCCTGCCGCAGTTCGTCGCCGATGTATTGCGGCAGTCCGGGCTCGGACAGCGAACGCCCCGACAGGTTGAGCGCGATCGACGGAATGGCCGGGTTTTCCGCCAGCCGGCGCAGCGTCTCGTGGATCACCCAGCGGTCGATGTCGAGGATACGGCCGCTTTTTTCGGCCAGCTGGATGAAATGGGCCGGCATGATGAGCTGGTCGGGCTTGCGTTCGTCGACCATACGGATGAGGGCTTCCAGATGCGACAGCGTGCCGTCCTCCGCCCGGTACACGCCCTGGAAATGCAACTGGAACAGACCCTTGTCGAGCGCGTTGCTGATGCGTTCGCCCCACGACAGGCGGCTGCGCATTTCAATGTCGGCCTCGTTGTCCGCGCGGAATACGCGCCAGGTGTTCTTGCCGGCTTCCTTGGCCTGATACATCGCAATGTCCGCACGCGCGACCAGATCGTCGGCATCGGCGGCATGTCCCGGATAGTAGGCGATGCCGAGGCTGGTGGTGAGCCGCAGGTTCTGCCCTTCGAAACGGAAGGGAATCTGCGCGATCGCGCGCACCACGCGGTCGGCCAGCACTTCGGCCTCGTTGCCCTGCATTGCGGGCAGCAGGATAGCGAACTCGTCGCCGCCCAGTCGCGCCAGCACTTCATTGCGCCGCACCAGGGTGCCGATTTCGCTGGCCACCCGGATCAGCAGCGCATCGCCGGCGCGGTGGCCATAGCTGTCGTTGATGGTCTTGAATTCGTCGAGGTCGAAGAACATGACCGCGCACTGCATCTGGTGGCGGTCGGAATCCAGCATGGTTCGCGCCAGTTCCTGCTGGAAGCGGTGGCGGTTGTAGAGGCCGGTCAATGCGTCGCGTTCCGCCAGGTACACCAGTTGCTCTGCAGTCTGGCGTTCGCGGGTGATGTCCTCGTAGATCCACAGATGGCCGATGAAGCGGCCTTCGCGATCGCGCACCGGGTAATCGAGTTCGGTGATGACGCGTCCATCGGCCATCTGGATTTCATAGCTGTCGGACAGTTCGCGCGTCTCCAGCACCGACAGCAAATGCTTGGAGAAATGATCGGGGCGCGCCAGCATCGACGTCGACTTGGCCAATGCTTCATGCGCCGGCAGGCCGATCAGCGTGGTTTCCTCGTCGATCATCCACATGCGGGTGAACGCGGGATTGTGATAGATCACCCGGCCGTCGGCGGCGACGAACAGAATGCCCAGATTCATCGCCGACAGCAGCGATACCAGACGGGCGCGCTCCTGCTCGGTTTCTTCCAGGTACCGGCCTTGCAGGCTTTCTGCCGCACGCAGCTCGTTGATGGCCTGGCGCAGGTTGGCCTCGGTCGCCTTGAGGTCGTCGATGCTGTGGATGCTGGCGCGGATGCCCTGATACACGCCGCTGTAATCGTGGATCGGCTGCCAGTTCACCACCGCCCAGAAATGGCCGCCATCCTTGCGGCAGATGCGCAAGGTGTAGCCCTGGCCGGAGGTGCCGCGCAAGGCCTGGCGCAACTGGAATTCGGCAGCCGTGCGGTCTTCCGGGTGAAGGATGTCGGCCGGAAAATCCATCTGTCCCATGCATTCGCCGACGCTGTAGCCGAGCATGCGCTCGACCGAGGGATTGACCCACAGCAGCTTGCCGTCGGGCGACAGCCAGAACTCGAGATCGTGGGTG
>JAJYXA010000342.1 GCA_021791235.1 Pseudomonadota bacterium | reverse complement strand
CAGGATAAGCGGCGCGCCGGCGGCGAGCGCCTGCTCGAGTTCGTCCAGGTTTTCCACCTCGATCTGCACGCTGGCTTTGCCTTCTGCCAGCTTGAATGCGGCGTCGAGCACCGGCGCAATGCCGCCCGCTGCCGCGATATGGTTTTCCTTGATCAGGATGCCGTCGTACAGGCCCGCGCGCTGGTTCTGCCCGCCGCCGACCCGAACCGCGTATTTTTCGGCGACGCGCAGGCCGGGCAGGGTCTTGCGGGTGTCGAGGATGGCAGCGTGGGTGCCGCGCACCGCCTCGACGTAGGGCCGCGTCGCGGTGGCCACCGCCGACAGGGTTTGCAGGAAGTTCAGCGCGGGGCGCTCGGCGGTAAGCAGCGCGCGCGCATTGCCGCTGAGCTCGACCAGCACGCTGCCAGCCGCGACCGGTGCGCCTTCGTTGACGCGCCAGTCGATGACGCAGCCGAGGTCGAGCGCCCGAAAGCAGGCGTCGAACCACGGCCGGCCGGCGATCACGGCGGCTTCGCGGGTGATGACGCGGGCGCGGGCGGTCTGTGTCGCGGGAATGAGCCGGGCGGTGAGGTCGCCGCTGCCGACGTCCTCGGCCAGCGCGCGCGACACATCGGTTTCGACAGCGGAAGCAAGCAAATCGGACATGACTGATCTTTAATTAAGACATGACGGGTTGAAATGGGCGGAAACGCCTCTATTTGGTTGCCATTGAATATAACCCAGCTCGAGGTTACTTATGCGTTTCGACAAGCTCACCACCCAGTTCCAACAGGCGTTTTCCGACGCGCAAAGCCTGGCCGTCGGCGGCGACCATGCCTACATCGAGCCGCAGCACCTGCTGCTGGCGCTGCTGAACCAGGAAGGTGCCGGCGCGGCGTCTATCCTGTCGCGTGCCGGCGTACAGGTGCCCGCGCTGAAGGCCTCGCTGACCCAGGCGCTGGATCGCATGCACAAGGTCGAAGGCCAGGGCGGCGAGGTGAGCATCTCGCGTGAGCTTAATAACCTGCTGAACCTGACCGACAAGGAAGCGATGAAGCGCAACGATGCCTTCATCGCCTCCGAACTGTTTTTGCTGGCGGCGCTGGACGACAAGGGCGAGACCGGCCGCCTGCTGAAGCAGCACGGGGCGCAGAAGGCCGCGCTGGAACAGGCCATCCAGGCCGTGCGCGGCGGCGAGGGCGTGACTTCGCAGGAAGCCGAAGGCCAGCGCGAGGCGCTCGCCAAATACACCCTGGACCTCACCGCGCGCGCGCGCGACGGCAAGCTCGACCCGGTGATCGGCCGTGACGACGAAATCCGCCGCTCGATCCAGATCCTGCAGCGCCGCACCAAGAACAATCCGGTGCTGATCGGCGAACCCGGCGTCGGCAAGACCGCCATCGTCGAAGGACTGGCGCAGCGCATCATCAACGACGAGGTGCCCGAGACGCTCAAGGGCAAGAAGGTGCTGGTGCTCGACCTCGCCGCGCTGCTGGCCGGCGCGAAATACCGCGGCGAATTCGAGGAGCGCCTGAAGGCGGTGCTGAAGGAGCTGGCGATGGACCCGGGCCGCTACATCGTCTTCCTCGACGAACTGCACACCCTGGTCGGCGCCGGCAAGGCCGAAGGCGCGATCGACGCCGGCAACATGCTGAAGCCCGCATTGGCGCGCGGCGAACTGCATCTGATCGGCGCGACCACGCTCGACGAATACCGCAAATACATCGAGAAGGACGCCGCGCTGGAACGCCGCTTCCAGAAGGTCCTGGTCGACGAGCCCAGCGTCGAATCGACCATCGCCATCCTGCGCGGCCTGCAGGAGCGCTACGAACTGCACCACGGCGTCGACATCACCGACCCGGCGATCGTCGCCGCGGCCGAACTCTCGCACCGCTACATCACCGACCGTTTCCTGCCTGACAAGGCGATCGACCTGATCGACGAGGCGGCCGCGCGCATCAAGATGGAAATCGACTCCAAGCCGGAAGTGATGGACAAGCTCGACCGCCGCATCATCCAGCTGAAGATCGAGCGCGAGGCGGTGAAGCGGGAAACCGACGAGGCGTCGAAAAAACGCCTCGGCCTGCTGGAAGAGGAAATCGACAAGCTCGGCCGCGAATATGCCGACCTCGAAGAAATCTGGAAGGCCGAGAAGGCCCAGGTGCAGGGCAGCGCCCACATCAAGGAAGAAATCGACAAGCTGCGCGGCGAGATGGTCGAGCTGCAGCGCCAGGGCAAGCTCGACAAGGTCGCCGAAATTCAATACGGCAAGCTGCCGCAGCTGGAGGCACAATTGAAACAGGCCGAAGTGGCGGGCACCGGCAAGCCCGCATTCAAGCTGCTGCGTACCGAGGTCGGCGCCGAGGAAATCGCCGAGGTCGTCTCGCGCGCAACGGGCATCCCGGTCTCCAAGATGCTGCAGGGCGAGCGCGACAAACTGCTGCACATGGAAGACAAGCTGCACAGCCGCGTGGTGGGGCAAGACGAAGCCGTGCGCGTCGTGTCGGACGCCATCCGCCGTTCACGCGCGGGCCTTTCCGACCCCAACCGGCCGCTCGGCTCCTTCCTGTTCCTTGGCCCCACCGGCGTCGGCAAGACCGAGCTGTGCAAGACGCTTGCCGAGTACCTGTTCGACTCCGCCGACCACATGATCCGCATCGACATGAGCGAGTTCATGGAGAAGCACTCGGTAGCGCGCCTGATCGGCGCGCCGCCCGGCTACGTCGGCTACGAGGAGGGCGGCTATCTGACCGAAGCGGTGCGCCGCAAGCCTTATTCCGTCATCCTGATGGACGAGGTGGAAAAAGCACACCCGGACGTGTTCAACGTGTTGCTGCAGGTGCTCGACGACGGCCGCCTGAC
Source organism: Pseudomonadota bacterium (assembly GCA_021791235.1). The sequence continues at coordinate 84 of JAJYXA010000342.1, read as the reverse complement.
CGACGGCCAGGGCCGCACCGTCGACTTCCGCAACACCGTGATCGTGATGACCTCCAACCTCGGCAGCCAGATGATCCAGCAGAT
>JAJYXA010000443.1 GCA_021791235.1 Pseudomonadota bacterium | reverse complement strand
GCGACCGACGAACGCCTGTACCGCGACGGTCCGCCCTGCGGCGGCGACACCGCGCTGCGCTATCTCACTTCGCGCTGCGCCGAGGCGGAAAGCGCCAGCCGCACCATGCTCGGCGGCGCCCAGCGCGACTGGTTCCTCGACACCGTGCGCAACAGCACGGCGACCTGGAAAATCTGGGCCAACGAGGTCACCGCCATGCAGATGAAAGTGGGGCCGGCCTACGTCACCCTGGACCAGTGGGACGGCTACCCCGCGGAGCGGGCCCATCTCCTGTCCGGCATCGGCCTGCACGGCGTGAAGAATTTCATCGCCATCACCGGCGACATCCACAGCTTCATCGCCGGCTACCTGAAACCGGACTTCGACGACGCCTCGGCGCCGGTGGGCGTGGAACTGGTGGTGGGCTCGGTCAGTTCGGCCAACCTCGTGGAACTTGCCCTGTCGCAGGTTCCGCTGCCGAGCGCGCCGCTGCCCGTGCCCATCCCCACCCCGCCCGGCGTGGGCGTGGAAAGCCTGCTGATGGCGAGCAACCCGCACATGAAGTTCTTCAATTCCTCCACCCACGGCTATTGCCTGATGGACGTGGGGCAAACCGGTGTCACCTGCACCATGAAGGCAGTCACCACCGTCCGCCAGCCGCAGGCCGGGCTCTATACGCTGAAAACCTTCCTGATCAGAAAGGACAGCGTGGAACTGGTCGCGGTCTAGCGATCGTCGCCCGCTTGCCACGCCGCCCTCATTGCGGCGGCGTTCAGCCCCGGCCGTGGTGACGCAGCAGCCGGCCGAGGGCCTCTTTCAGCGGCCCGTCCTCGATTTCCGCGTTCAGATGCGCCAGCCCGTCCAGCGCGGCGGGTGGCAATCCGGTCTTTTCGACCGGGTGGACGTAGCGCGCCAGCAGTTCGGGGTTGACGCCGATGCGCAGGGACGTCGCGGCGACACCCCGTTTGCCCAGATTGTCGAGGAGCGCGCCGCTCTGCTGGCGCAGGCGGCTGGCCACGGCGCCGCTGTCGCAGGCGAGGCTCAGCACGCCGTTTTCCAGCAGCGCGACGCGGACGTGCCCCGCCAGCGCTGCGGGCAGGGAACGGTCGAGCGCCGCCTGGGTCTCGAGCAGGACGTGGGCGCGCACGGCGAGACCGTTCGGCAACTGGCGGGCGAGCAGGTCGGCGAGACTGGAAGCGCTCATGCGTGCGACACGACAGCGTCATGGGAAGCCCGTGACGCTATGTTAAGATTCAACGGTTTACCGCGTCCTGCGGGCATATTTCGGATTCCTCATGCTGCAATCCCTGTTCAAGAAAGTCTTCGGCAGCCGCAACGAGCGGCTGGTCAAACAATACCTGCAAAAGGTGAAAGCGATCAACGCGCTGGAACCGGAGATGGAAAAATTGTCCGACGCCGAGCTCGCCGGCAGGACCGCGGAATTCAAATCGCGGCTGGAAAACGGCGAGACGCTCGACGCGCTGCTGCCTGAAGCCTTTGCCGTGGTGCGCGAAGCCTCCCGCCGGGTGCTCGGGATGCGCCATTTCGACGTGCAGATGGTCGGCGGCATGGTGTTGCACAACGGCAAGATCGCCGAGATGCGCACCGGCGAGGGCAAGACGCTGATGGCGACGCTGCCTGCCTATCTGAACGCGCTGGCCGGCAAGGGCGTGCACGTGGTGACGGTGAACGACTACCTCGCCAGCCGCGACGCCGAATGGATGGGGCGGCTGTACGGCTTCCTCGGGTTGACCACCGGGGTCAACCTGTCGCAGATGCCGCACGACGCCAAGCAGGCCGCGTACGCCGCCGACATCACCTACGGCACCAACAACGAATACGGCTTCGACTACCTGCGCGACAACATGGTCTTCCAGGTGAGCGAGAAGGTGCAGCGCCCGCTGGCCTTCGGCATCATCGACGAAGTCGACTCCATCCTGATCGACGAGGCGCGCACCCCGCTGATCATCTCCGGCCAGTCGGAAGAAAACACCGCGCTGTACCAGCAGGTCAACCTGGTGCCGCCGCGCCTGACGCGGCAGAAGGACGAGGAATCCGAGGGCGACTACTCGGTCGACGAGAAATCGCGCCAGGTGCTGCTGTCCGAGGCGGGACACGAAAAGGTCGAGGCCATCCTCACCGAGATGGGCCTCCTGCAGCCCGGCGGCAGCCTGTATGACGCCTCCAACATCATGCTGATGCACCACGTGTACGCCGCGCTGCGCGCGCACGCGCTGTTCTTCAGGGACCAGCACTACGTGGTACAGCCGGGTCCGGATGGGCGGGGCGAGGTCGTCATCGTCGACGAATTCACCGGCCGCCTGATGAGCGGGCGGCGCTGGTCGGAAGGTCTGCACCAGGCGGTGGAAGCCAAGGAAGGCGTGGCGATCCAGAAGGAAAACCAGACGCTCGCCTCGATCACCTTCCAGAACTATTTCCGCATGTACCAGAAGCTGTCGGGCATGACCGGCACGGCGGACACCGAAGCCTTCGAATTCCAGAGCATCTACGGCCTGGAAACCGTGGTCATCCCGACCCACCGGCCGATGATCCGCAAGGACGAGCACGATCAGGTCTACCGCACCGCAAAGGAACGCGACCAGGCGGTGATCAACGAGGTTCGCGCCTGTCACGAGCGCGGCCAGCCGGTACTGGTGGGCACCACCTCGATCGAAGCCAACGAACACCTCTCCGCCGAGCTTAAAAAAGCCGGGTTGCCGCACAACGTGCTGAACGCCAAGCAGCACGCGCGCGAGGCCGAGGTGATCGCTCAGGCGGGCCTGCCGGGCGCCATCACCATCGCCACCAACATGGCGGGCCGCGGCACCGACATCGTGCTGGGCGGCAGCATCCAGAAGGAAATCGACGCGATCCGGCATGACGATACGCTTTCCGACAGCGAGAAGGCCAGCCGCCTCGCCGCGCTCAAGGCCGACTGGCAGGTGCGCCACGA
>JAJYXA010000227.1 GCA_021791235.1 Pseudomonadota bacterium | reverse complement strand
GTTGAAAACATGAAACCGGTTAATCGTTACGACAGAAATCAGTGGTGCTCGGCGTGCGCCATGTCCAGATACACGATGGTCAGCGTCATGAAGATGAAGGCCTGCAGCGTGATGATGAGGATGTGGAACACCGCCCACGCCCACTGCAACGCACCGCCGAACAGCGCCAGGATCCAGCCGCCGCCGAACATCAGCGCAATCAGGATGAAGATCATTTCGCCGGCGTACATGTTGCCGAACAGACGCAAGGCGAGCGAAATCGGTTTGGCGATCAGGCCCACGCCCTCGAGCAGCAGGTTGACCGGGAACAGGAATTTGGGGAAGGGCTGGAAGGCCAGCTCGGAGAAAAAGCCGCCCGCGCCTTTCATCTTGACACTGTAGTACAGCACCAGGGCGAAGATCGACAGCGACAGGCCGAAGGTGACGTTGGGATCGGTCGACGGCACCGCTTTCAGATAGGGCACGCCCGCCACCGTCGCGGCGAAAGGCAGCCAGTCAACCGGGATGAGGTCCATCAGGTTCATCAGGAACACCCACATGAACACGGTCAGGGCCAGCGGCGCGACCAGCGCATTCTTGTGCGAGAAGGAACCCCGCACGGAGTGGTCGATGAACTCGACGACCCACTCGACGAAATTCTGCAGGCCGGCCGGCACACCGACCGTCGCCTTCTTCGCCGCCATGCGGAACAGGAACAGGAACAGCACGCCAAGGCCGATCGAGAACAGCATGCTGTCGACGTTGATCGCCCAGAAGCCCATGGCCGCCGCTTCTTCGGCGCCGTGGGCAAAGCCCCAGGTGCCGTCGGCATGCTGGCCATAGGTCAGGTTTTGCAGGTGGTGCTTGATGTACTCGCCGGAGGAAGCGTATTCCGTAGCCATAGTGATCAAATTCAATAAGTGAGTTTTGGATGGGCGCGCCGCTCGCCCCCATTCAAAACCAACCTTGGCAGCACCCGCCGAATGGACAGGCTGTTTACGTTTCGTTACGGCTTGTTGTTGCGGCGGCCAGCCAGGCAAACTGCGCCAGCACCAGACCCGCCAGCATCGGCAGGGGCGCCAGCTTCAGCACGCCGAGGCCCGCGATCAGCAGACCCACCAGCAGCAGCAGCCGCTCGACCCCGGCACGGATGAACACCTTGAACAAACGATGCTGATCCCACTCGGGGTGCCGCATCGTCTGCCGTTCGCGCCAGACCAGCACCGCGCTGACCGCCAGCGCCGCCAGCACGCCATACAGCACGGCCACTCCCGCCCCGATCCCGGCAATCATCCACCCCGTCGACGCGGCGATCGGCGCCAGCCCCGCCTGCGCCAGGGCCACCTTCAGGGTGCCGGAAATGCCGATGCGGCGGGTGCCGGTAAACATTAGCCGGCGATGATACTAGAATCAGGGAGGTCTATGCAATCATCAAACCGCTTGATGATGAATTTCACTACCACTACGTAGTGATGTTGTATGCCCACCCTCCCCTGCCCGCCCGGATCCGCCCCCTTTACAGCCGGATTCCCAGCCTTTGCAGCAGGCCCTGCAGCTCGTCCGCGCTCGCAAATTGCAGGGTCAGCTTGCCGCCGCCCTTGCTGCCGGTTTGCACGTGCGCCGTCATGCCGAGGGCGTCGGACAGCGCTTCTTCCAGCCGCAGGATATCGCGCGACACCGCCTGCCTGGCCGGCGGCGCGGCGGGGGCGTCCTTCAGCCGCGCCACGCGGCGCTCGACTTCGCGCACCGACAGCCCGCGGGTCTCGATTTCGTGCGCCAGTTCGCGCTGCGCGCCCGCATGCAGGGGCAGCAGCGCCCGCGCATGACCCATTTCGATGAGACCGGCGGTCAGCATGTCCTGCACCGGACGCGACAGGTTGAGCAGCCGCAGCAGGTTGGACACCGCCGCGCGCGACTTGCCGACCGCCTGCGCCACCGCATCGTGGGTCATGCCGAATTCCTGGATCAAACGCTGCAGGCCGTGCGCCTCGTCGATGGCGTTGAGGTCTTCGCGCTGAATGTTTTCGATCAGCGCCATCGCCGCCACCGCCTCGTCGGCGACCTCGCGCACCAGCACGGGGATTTCGGCGAGGCCGGCCAGCTGCGCCGCGCGCCAGCGCCGCTCGCCGGCGATGATTTCGTAGCCGCCGGCGACCTCGCGCGCCAGGATCGGCTGCATCAGCCCCTGCGCGCGGATGGAGTCGGCGAGCTCCTGCAGCGATTCGCTGTCCATCTGGGTGCGCGGCTGGTATTTTCCGGGCGCCAGATGCGCCACCTGCATCATGCGCAGGTCGCCCTGCGGCGGCGCGGCATTGTCTTCGCCGCCCAAGAGCGCGTCGAGTCCGCGCCCCAATCCCTTAAGCTTGGCCATCTGTTTTCTCCCTGGCTGTGAGGCCTGAATGCATGCCCTGTTGGCTGCGCTTGAGCATTTCCTCGGCCAGTTCCATATACGCTTTTGCACCGCGGCACTGACGGTCGTAGGCCAGCACCGGCAGCCCGTGACTGGGCGCCTCCGCCAGCCGCACGTTGCGCGGAATCACGGTGTCGTAGACCTTGTCGCCGAAATGCCGCTTGATCTGGTCCGACACCTGCTGCGCCAGCGTGCTGCGCGGGTCGAACATCACCCGCAAGAGGCCCTCGATGCGGATGTCCGGATTGAGCCGCTGCTTCACCTTCTTGATGGTGGCGACCAGATCGGTCAGCCCTTCCAGCGCGTAGTACTCGCATTGCATCGGGATCAGCACCGACTCCGCCGCGGCAAAGGCGTTGACGGTCAGCAGGTTCAGCGTCGGCGGGCAGTCCATCAGGATGAAATCGTAGTCGCCAGCCACCTGCGCCAGCGCCACCTTCAGGCGCAGGTCGCGCTGCTCCAGGTTGACCAGATCGATCTCCGCGCCCGCGAGCTCGCGGTTGGCCGGAATGACGTCGAAATGGCCCGGTCCGGAGCGCATCCGCAGAT
>JAJYXA010000100.1 GCA_021791235.1 Pseudomonadota bacterium | reverse complement strand
CACTGGCTTGCCTATACGGTGGTACGCCTGCTGATCGGAATTTCAGGTTACGGCGGTAAGCATCAGACCTGAGACGGGCCGGGTGCGCTGGTGCGGAACCCGCGCCAGTTGCCAATGGGCGCTCGCCCAACGCCAGAACTCCGGCAACGACGCCTCGGCCAGTTCCTGTGGGGTTTCCTGCCCGAGAAAGCGCAGCGCGCAAAGCAGCGCGGGGATCGGTTTCTCGGCATCGAGCGGCGCGGCGCGCGTCTGTTTCGACAGCTTTTCTCCTGCAACGTCGATCGCTACCGGCAGATGCGCGTAGGCCGGCGTGGGCCAGCCCAACAGCCGCTGCAGCAGAATCTGACGAGGAGTCGAGTCGAGCAGATCGGCGCCCCGGACGACCTCGGTCACACCCTGTTCGCCGTCGTCGACCACCACCGCCAGCTGGTAGGCGAAGATGCCATCGGCGCGCAGCAGGACAAAGTCGCCGACCGCTTCCGCCGGCGCCTGGGCGACGCTCCCCTGGACGGCGTCGTCGAAGGCGATGCGCTCTTCATCGACGCGCAGGCGGTGAGCGCGCGGCGCCCCACCCGGAGGCAGACCGGCGCGGCAGGTGCCCGGGTAGATCGCGGCACCGTCGGGCGCCAAGGCCGAATCGGACAACTCGCGCCGGCTGCAGTTGCAGGCAAAGACCCGGCCGGTGGTCCGCAACCGCTCCAAGGCATCCCGATAGGCGGCGCTGCGCCGGCTCTGCCAGATGACCTCGCCGTGCCACTCGAAACCGAAAGCCTCCAGGGTGCGCAGGATATCGTTGGCGACCGCCTCCCGGCAACGCGGACGATCGAGATCTTCCATGCGCAGCAGCCATTCGCCGCCGCTGCTACGCGCCTCAAGGAAACTGCCGACGGCCGCGACCAGCGAGCCGAAGTGCAACGCTCCGGTAGGGGACGGCGCAAATCGGCCGCGGCTTCGCTTCGGGATATCGTTCATGAGCTCGAATACGGATACGAGGCATGGCATCGAATCGTTGCGCGGCACAGGCGCTCTTCAACTCCTCGCGGGGTCCGGACTGCGCCCGAGGTTCAGGACGCCGTTGGCCAGCGCGGTGCCGAGAAGGACCAGCGCCCCGCCCAGCGCCATGTTCCAACCGACGGAGTCCCCAAGGAACAGCACGCCCCACAGCACACCGAATACCGGGATGAGAAAGGTCACGGAAAGCGCCCGCATCGGGCCGACATCTTCGATCAGCTTGAAATAGAGCAGATAGGCGGCGCCGGTGCACATCACTCCCAAGGCGGTGACGGCGGCCCAGTCCAGTGGCTTGGGCGTCATCGGAACCGGCAGGAAGAGCGCAAAAGGCAGCACCAGCACCACGGAGGCCCACATGCTGCCGTGCGCATTGTCGATGGGATCGACCGCGGCTGAGGATTTTTTGGCATAGGCGCTGGCTATGCCGTAGCAGAATGGCGCCAGCAGTCCGGCGGCGAGGGCCAACCACCAATTCTCGCCCCTGACCGCGATCTCGCCGCCGACCAGCGTGCCCACGCCCGCGACGCCGAGCGTCAGGCCGAGCGCCGCCGAGCGGCTGACAGGTTGACGCAGCCAGAACACGCCGAGCAAAGCGGCGAAAATCGGCGCGGTCGAATTGAGGATCGAAAGCAGGGAAGCGCTCAGGGTCCGTGCCGCGAAGGCGAAAAGCATGAAGGGCAGCGCGGAGTTGAACCACCCGACGATCAGGAAATGCCGCCAATTCTTGAGCAGTCGCGGCTTGCGGCCGAGCCAGAGACAAACGCCAAGAAGGAAGAGGGCGGCAATGCCGACGCGCAGCTCCACCAGAACGGCGGGGCCGAACACCGGCGCACCCAGGTGCAGGAAGAGGAAGGAGCCTCCCCAGATGGCCGCCAGGCCGATCATTCGCACCATATCCTGAAGCGTCATGCGCAGGTTGCCCGATTATGTCGAGAGCGTTCGCGCCGAAAATTCTCGTGCCCCACCACCCGATTGCTGCGCTTCAGCCGTTGAACCGGAAGACCGGGCGGCAGGCCGCGCCGCTATTGGCGATTCGTACTTCCGTCTTCATTTCGTACCCGCTTTCATACCCGCTTCTGAGATGGCGGCGTCGGTGTCGACTGGCATCGCCGCGTCGAAGTCCAGATTATAGCTGACCGGGGCGGCCGGAATCCGGTAACCCATCGCCCGGTACCCGAGCTGGCGCCGGTGCCACATGCGCAACAGGGCCGGGTGGCCAGCGTCGACGAAGTCGATGATGCGCACGCGGGTCTTGTTCGCATGCTCGCGGTGCAATCGACCGGCGTACTGTTGCAGCGTGCCCTTCCACGAGATCGGCATGGCCAGCACCAGGGTGTCCAGCGGCGGGTGGTCGAAACCTTCGCCGACCAGCTTGCCGGTGGACAGCAGCACGCGGGGCGCGTCGGGTGGCTGGGCATCCAGTTCGCTGACCACTGCCGCTCGCTGCTTCTTCGACATGCGGCCGTGCAGCGTGAATAGCGTCTGGACGCGGTTCGCCAACGCCGCGCCAACGGCGTCAAGGTGTTCGGTGCGCTCGGTCAGTACCAGCACCTTGTGCCCTTGCTCGAAGGCGATAGCGATCTCGTCCGCTATCGCCGCAGTGCGGCTGGCGTCACTGGCGACATGCCGGCACACGTCCTGGATGGCGGCGTCGGCAGCGAGATCGAGGCGGGTTGCCAGGTAGCGGGGGACCACCTCCAAAGTCTGCGGCGCGCCCGCCGGCTTCGCCGCGGTGTGTCGGGTCGGCCCACACTGCATGAAGATGATCGGTTGTCGCCCATCGCGCCGGATTGGCGTCGCGGTGAGCCCAAGTACGTACTTGGCCTTGGTCCGTTTCAGGATGGCCTCGAATGAATTTGCAGAGAGGTGGTGGCACTCGTCGACGATGACGTGCCCGTAGTTCTCCACGAGTTCGCTGGTCTCATCCTG